>NZ_JARAVL010000070.1:0-27155 GCF_033792725.1 Streptomyces sp. PA03-5A
GGGCAAGCAGTACGTGGTGTCCAAGGACAACATCAACGGCCTGGAGTGGACCCTCGACCCGTCCACCATCTTCCGCTTCTGGGAGATCCAGAAGGGCGTGACCCAGTAGCCGGTGCGAGGGCGGGCGTCGGCCGGCGGGGACGGTGAAGGGCTCACGCGGCTCTCCCATCGCGACGACGATGCGCGCAGCCGCGGCGGCCGCGCCCCCTCACGGCCGCCGCGTTGCGCGGCGTGCCGCCGCCACTGCTCGCGGCCCCGGTCCTGGCGGGGCCGAACGGTGACGACGCCGGGCATGCCTTGCCGTGCACGCATAGTCTCTTGCTCATGACGCAAGACGATGGTGATCTGGACAGTCTGGTGCGCAAGCGCATCCGCGCCCTGCGTGTGGCCCAGGGCTGGTCCCTGGAGGACCTGGCCGTGCGCGCCAACGTCAGTCAGTCCACGCTCTCCCGCATCGAGAACGGGCAGCGGCGCCTGGCGCTGGACCAGCTCGTCACCCTCGCCCGCGCCCTGGACACCTCCCTGGACCAGCTGGTGGAGACCGCGTCGGACGACGTGGTCTCCCACCCGACGATCGACCGGGCGCGCGGGCAGATGCGCTGGCCGATCAAAGCGGAACCCGGCATGACCGTCATCCGGCAGCGCATGACGAACCCGCCGCCCGACCACCCCTCGGGCATGCGTGCCCACCCCGGCCGTGAATGGCTCGTCGTCCTGTCCGGGACCGCGGTCCTGCTCCTGGGCAACCGTCGCCTGCGGATCGAGACCAACCAGGCGGCGGAGTTCCCCACGATGCTCCCGCACGCCATCGGGGCCGAGGGCGGACCCTGCGAGATCCTGGGCATCTTCGACCGCGACGCCCGCCGCGGCCACCAGCGCGGCGAGGCCACCGGGAAGGCGTCACCGTGACGGTTTGCGCCTGCCGCAGCGCGGCCGGGCATCGGCTTGCGCATTCCGGAAGCCGCTGGGCCGCCCGCGGACGGCCCGCCTAGCGTGGGCGCCATGAATCACCCCCACCCGCACGCAGCGGACCATGCCGCGCCCCACGTCCACGAGCACGAGCACGAGCACGATCACGATCACGACACAGCCGTTCAGGCGGAGATCCTCGACCTGGACGCCGAAGTGCTCGCCGAGCACAACGCGTCCATCACGGACTGGCTGCCCGTCGGGAACAGCCCCCGCCGCATCGTGGACCTGGGCTGCGGGACGGGAGCGGGAACCCTCGCCCTCCTTCGGCGCTTCCCCGCGGCACAGGTGACGGCCGTCGACTCCTCGGCCCCGCACCTGCGCCGCCTGCAGGCGAAGGCAGCCGCGGCCGGAGTGGCCGACCGCGTGCACCTGGTCGAGGCCGACCTCGACGCGGCGGCCTGGCCCGACCTCGGCACCCCGGAACTGGTGTGGGCCTCGGCCTCCCTGCACCACATGACCGAGCCCGACCAGACCCTGCGCCAGGTCCACGACCTGCTCGCCCCGGGCGGACTGTTCGCCGTCGTCGAGCTGGCCGGCTTCCCCCGCTTCCTGCCCGGGGACGCCCCGCAGGACGCCCCGGGCCTGGAGGAGCGCTGCCATGCCGCACTCGACCACCACCACGCCGAGCACATCCCCCATCGCGGCGCCGACTGGGGGACCAAGCTGACGAAGGCCGGCTTCACCATCGAGGGCGAACGGACCCTGACCATCGACGTCGCCCCGCCCCCCACCGACGCGGTCAGCCGTTACGCACTCAGCAGCCTGCGCCGCATGCGCACCACCGTCGCCTCCGCCCTGACGGCGGACGACCTGACCGCCCTCGACCGGCTGCTCGACGCCGACGGTCCCGAGGGCATCCCGCGCCGCACCGACGTGGGCGTCCGTACCGAGCGCACGGTCTGGGCCGCCCGCCGGGCGTGAACCGCTGCCCCTGAACACCGTGACCCGTGCCGCCGGCGTCCGGCGGTGCCCAAGCGGTACAGGGGCCACGGTGCCGGGCACTGCACGGACGGGCAAAGGCCTGTGCACGACGGGGCAAGGGGCCAGGCCGGAATCCTCCCTACGGTCGAGTTGTCCCGTCACGAGTGGGACGCCAATGCGCGGTCCCGGGACCGCTCGCGGATCCGTCGGCTCCCGGCCCGCGCAAGACTGCGAGGGAGTGACGCTGATGACCGACGCCGAACAGTTCGAGGAGCGGCGGGACGAGGGGAAACCGCTGCGGTACCTGGCCGTCGCGAGCGTCGTGGCGTGGATCCTCGCGGTGTGCGCGGTGTGCGTGATCCTGCCGCTGTACTCCCACCCGAGCCTCGCGTGCGGCCTCGCGCCGCTGATCACCGCGGGGACCGCGGCGATGGTGCTCGGACGCGTGAAGGACCGCTACCGCTGCCGGGCGGAGCGGGCGCACGCCGTGTCCGACACCGTCCGGCGGGTCCTGCTCCGGCCGCTCCCCGGGCGCATCGGCGCGCTGGGGCTCGCCTCCATCTACCGTCCCTGCGGGGGCCGGGGACAGGTCGGCGGTGACCTGTACGCGGTCGCGCGCGCGGGCGAGGCGACCCGCCTGATCATCGGTGACGTGTGCGGCAAGGGCCTGCCCACGTTCGAGGACGTCGCGGCCGTGCTCGGGGCCTTCCGCGAATGGGCGCCGCGCGCCGCGACCCTGGCGGAGCTGTCGGCGCGGCTGGAGGAGAGCTTCCTGTTCCACCTGGCCGACAGCGACGACCTCTCCCGCGAGAAGGACGAACGTTTCGTGACGGCGCTTCTGCTGGAGGTGCGGGACGGCGAGCCGTTCGCCCGCATGGTCAACCACGGCCACCCGCCGCCCATACGGGCCCGCCGGGGGAGCGTCGCGCTGGTGGCGGGCTGCCCGGCTCCCCCCTTGGGCCTGTACGGTCTGCGGGACTGCGGGGCCATGGAGGAACGCTTCGAACTGTGCCCCGGGGACACGCTGTTGCTCTACACCGACGGCCTCATGGAGGCCCGCGACGCCGCCGGGCGGTGCTACCCGCTGCTGGAACGCGCCACGACGTGGCGGTGGATCCGCGAGGGCACACCGGGCCACGTGTGCCTGCCCGATGTGCTGGGGGAGATCCTCGAGGATGTCGTCGAGCATTCGGGCGCGCTTCCCGAGGACGACCTGGCGATGGTCGCCCTGACCCGTGTCGAGGAACCGGGAGCGGCCGTGCTGTCCAGGTCGGCCGGTGAGGCCTGGCGCGAGGACGCGGAGCAGTGGCGGCACGGTTGATCACCGGCCCGGTACCACCTGCGGAGGTTCCGAGGAATGCCCGGGGGAGCCGTTTGACCCGGAGGGCAGCCACACCCATAGGGGCGTTTGACCCATGCAGGGGACACGGACCGGCTGTCACAGTGGCGGGGCCGGGAGGACGGCTGGCTCTCCGCGAGGCCGGTCGTGGAAACCGGTTGATCAGCGCTGCCTTGAGGCTGCCGCACCCGCGCCCGCGACCTCGCGATGCCCTTCCGCATGGCTCCGGGCCGGTCGGTCGTCCCTTAGGGCGCGTGCACGGGGGAATCGTCCGGGCGGCAAGTGATGCCACATACCCGCAATGGGTGCGAATGGTTCGCTGCTCGTTCATTTCGCGGAAGAAGGCGCGCTTTAGCGTCTCGGGGACTTCACACCGATCCACAGGGGAACGGTGCACGGAAAGGCGCAGTACATGGAGACGACAAGAGGGTCCACCGGGCCGGACCGTGAGCCCGAGGGCCTTTCCCGCCGGCGGTTCGTGGTCATGGCGGGTACCGCCGTCGCGGCGGTCGGCGTCGGTGCGGGCACCGCCGAGGCGGTCAGCGGATCCGCCCTCGAGTCGAACGGCAAGGTCAAGACGGTGGGCGGGAGCTCCGTGCTCAACCGGGCCAAGGCGCCCAAGGGCAAGTGGCTCGCGGGTGACACCCACGTCCACGACGACCATTCGTCGGACGGCAGCGGGCCCCGGCAGACCTCGCACCAGACCCTCCCCGGGAACCTTCCCGTCGGCGACCAGATCGCCCAGGGCGAGAAGGCCGGCCTCGACTTCATGCCCCTGACCGACCACCGGACGTACGACCAGGTCTGGGACCCCCAGTGGAAGTCGTCCAAGCTGCTGTTGCTCCCGGGTGAGGAGGCGAACGGCTCGCCCCACGCCATCGTGCTGGGCAACGTGGACGTGATCGTGGACGGCGCCAACCCGACCGGTTCCGCGGCCTTCCGCCATGTGCAGCAGTCCGTCTGGGACGCGCACGCGCAAGGGGCGGTGTGGTCGCAGGCGCACCCCGACGACGGTGAGTACACGCCGGCGACGGGCCCGAACGCCAACGCGAGCGTCCAAGGCGCGGACCTCGTCGAGGTGCTCAACGTGTCCACCGGTCCGGACGAGCAGGTCGAGTACGCGGAGAACCGCTGGAACGCGGGTTTCCGCTTCGGGGTGGCGGCGGCGAGCGACTGCCACTTCCGCGAGCTGTGGGACATCGACGCCCCCGGGACGCCCACCACCCACGTCTTCGCGGCGAAGCGTTCGGTCCTGGGCATCCTCGACGGGTTCCGCAGCGGCCGTACGACGGTCGCGCAGAACACCGCGGGGCCGTTCCTGACCATCGAGGCCGACGTCGACGGTGACGGCGTGTTCGAGGCGATCGGCGGCGACGAGGTGGTCGTGGCCGACCGCAAGCTGCCCAAGAAGGCCACGCTGCGTGTGAACGTCAGGGGTGGCAAGGGAACCACCGTCCACGTCTACGCGGCTCCCGGTCGATCGGCGGGCCCCATCGCGAGCTACCGGCCGCAACGGGCCAACGAGAGCTACGAACTGCCGCTCGTGCTGAAGGGCACCGACCACGGCTGGTACCGGGCCGAGGCCCGTTCCCCCGGCAGCGCCTCCGGTTCCGACGCCGACCCGAACCTGCCCGACCAGCTCCGCGGTGCCACCTCGCCCGTCTTCGTCTCCGTCGGCGCTCCGGCCGACCCCCGGCCCGAGAGCGCGCTCCCGGCCGCCGACACCGCCCACGACGAGGCGGCGTTCGTCACCGGCGACCCGGGCACGTTCACCGGCTTCTCCGATGTCGCGGTCGTGGGCGACGTCACGCACGTCGTGGCGGAGGTGCACGAGAACCAGGCGAGCAGGGTGGTCTACCGCCGGCTCAACGGCAAGGGCAGGATCACCAGGTCCGTCACCTTGTCCGGCCGTTCGGCGACGGCGCGGTTCCCGCGGATCGTCGCGACCTCCCATGACGTGTGGGTGGCCTGGCAGGACGAGCAGGGCAAGGAGCAGCCGCACCGTCCGGTGATCCTCCTGGCGCACAGCGCCGACGGCGGCGGCTCCTTCAAGGCCCCGGCCAAGATCAGCAAGGGCAAGGGGCGTGCCGTCCACCCGGCACTGGCACTGGTCGACGACAAGCATCCGCTGGTCGCCTGGTCCGACAACGGCGAAGGCGCGTTCGACGTGTACGCGCAGATCGTCGGCATCGACAAGGCCGCGGTGAACATCTCCGCGGCGGGCAAGGCGACCGGTCCGGGCGTGCCCGGCGATGCGCGCTCGCCGCGCTACCCCGCCTCGCTGTTCCCGGTCGTCGCCGTCCACGACGGCGAGCACGCCGTGATCAGCTGGCAGGACGACCGCTACGACCCGGACCCGTTGTGGACCGGCCACACCCCGCCCGCGGGCCAGCCGGCCGCCGGCGGTACGGACCCGGACAACTGGCAGGTCCTGGCGTCGGTACGCAAGGCGCCGGGCCGCGGCTGGAGCACTCCGGTCCAGGTCAGCAGGGTCAGTGACCGATCGGACAGGCACCCGGGCCTGACCGTGGACCGGGACGGGACGTTCGTCGCGATCTGGGAGAGCGGTGCGCTCCAGAGCTCCGGCTCCAACCTCCAGCTCCGGGCCAGCCGATCCACCGACGGCGGCACGACCTGGACGGCGTCCGAGAACGTCGCCCTCGACGCCGAAGCCATGAGCCAGCGGGCCAGGCTCGGCGTGGACCCTGACGGCACGGTCCGCGCGGTCTGGTACGACTCCCGCTCGACCGACTGGCGCTGGAAGGTCTTCACCGCCACCCTCGACCGCGAGAAGGGCTGGTCCGACGCCACCCAGGTGAGCCACCAGGGCAACAGCACCTGGCCCGCCCTGCACCGCGGCGTCGTGGTGTTCACCAGCGACCGCGGCGCGACACGTACACAGCGCGACGAGACGCAGCAGATCTTCCGGGCGAAGCTGGTCTGAACCATCGGCATCGGGTCCGTCCGCTACCCCTCCCCCGCGCCTCGGGTTTTCCGTGCGGCCGCAGGCACGCCGGGGGAGGGGGTGCTGCGGCAGGGCAGTTCCGCGGATCAATTGGCCGCGCGCGCCGCGGCGAGTAGTGTTGACAGTGCTCCGGAAATCGGTTCCGCGGATTTGTTGCGCGGGACGTCCGGGATATCGTTTCCAACCTGGCGGTCATTCCGCGCGGCGGATTCGGCCCCGCCGTCATCGGTCGTCATCGGGCGGCGACATCGCCATGATCTGGGAAATACTGGTCCTGGGTTTCGTACTCAGTCTCGACAATTTCCGGGTGTCGATCGCGCTCGGCACCGTCCCCTTCGGTCTGAAGCGCGCGGTGCAGGTTGCGCTCACCTTCGGGCTGTGGGACGCGGTCATGCCCTTGGTCGGGCTGTTGATCGGTCGCCGGATAGGGGAATCCATCGGAGACGTCGCCGACTTGGTGGGTGCGGCCGCTCTGGGTGGTTACGGTCTCTACCTCGTCGTCTCGGCCCTTCGGCACCCCGAGCCGGAGGAGTTGGACCATCCGTGGGCGCTGTTCGGCATCCCGCTGACGCTCAGCCTGGACAACCTGTTCGCCGGGGCGAGCCTGGGGATCCTCGGGCTCTCGCCGTGGTTCTCGGCCGCCGTCTTCGGAATCATGACGGCGGTGATGTCGCTGGTCGGGCTGCAGCTGGGTCGGGTCGCGGCGCGCCTCATCCGGATCCGCTCGGACCTGCTGAGCGGGGTCACCTTGATCATCGCCGCTGCCGCGCTGCCGTTGTGGTTCGGCGGCTAGCCGCCCGGGATGCGGTCCGGCCGGCGAACCCGGTGCGGTCGGGGGACCAGCGGTGGGTCGTCGGAACGTGATCCGGCGTTGGCGGCCGCCACCGCCCGGGCGACCAGGTGATGGTCGGGCGACAGGTGGCAGACCGGGTCGGTGCGGGCCGCATCGCCGGTGAGCAGGAACGCCTGGCAACGGCAGCCGCCGAAGTCCAGCTCCCGCCGGAAGCAGCTCCGGCAGGGCTCGGGCATCCAGTCGGTTCCCCGGAACGCGGTCATCACCGGGGACTCGTTCCAGATCCACGCCAGCGAGTCCTCACGCACGCTGGCCCTCGGCAACGGCAGGGACTGGGCGGCCGGGCAGGGCAGGACGTCGCCGTTCGGCGTGACGGTCAGCTGCCGGGACGCCCAGCCGCCCATGCAGGGCTTGGGGTAGCGGCTGTAGTAGTCGGAGATGACGTAGATGACGTCCATGCGGTCCCGCAACCGCTCACGGGCTGCCCGCACGACGACTTCGGCCGCTTCGAGCTGGGCCCGGCTGGGCAGCAGCGCGGCACGGTTGCGCCAGGCCCAGCCGTAGTACTGGGTGTTGGCCAGCTCCAGCCGGTCGGCGCCCACCTCCTCGGCCAGGTCGAGCACGTCGGCGACCCGGTCGATGTTGTGCCGGTGCAGGACCACGTTCATGGTCAGGGGCCAGCCCAGCTCCTTGACCACGTGCATCGCCTCGATCTTGCGCTCGAAGGACGGGACGCCGGCGATCCGGTCGGACGCGGCCGCTTCGTGGGCCTGGATGCTGATCTGCACGTGGTCCAGGCCGGCGGCCCGCAACTGTTCGGCCTTCGAGCGGGAGAGCCCGAGGGCGCTGGTCACGAGGTTGGTGTAGAGGCCCAGGTGGTGGGCGGCCGCCGTGATCTCCACCAGGTCGCGCCGCAGCAGCGGTTCCCCGCCCGACAGGTGGCACTGCAGGACGCCCAGGTCGCCGGCTTCGGCCAGCACCCGCCGCCACTCGTCCGTGGCCAGCTCGTCCTGGTAACCGGCCATGTTCAGCGGGTTGGAGCAGTACGGGCAGGCCAGCGGGCACCGGTAGGTGAGTTCGGCGAGCAACCCGAACGGGCTATCCATCGGTGAGCTCCATCCAGCGCCGGGTGACGAGCCGGGTCAGGAACCGCCGCACCTCGTCCTCCGGGACGGTCTGGTAGCGGGCGCCCAGCTCGGTCACGATCTCGGCCACGGTGTGCTGCCCGTCGCACAGCTGGAGGATCGCCGCGCCGCTGCCGTTCAGGACCACCACCGTCTCGGGGTGTAGCAGTACCTGACGCTGCCTGGTCCGGCAGAAGGTGAGCCGGACATGACGCGCCAGCCGGGGCCGGTCCGGGCCGCACACCTCGACACCGGGTCCGGTCCTGGTCCTGCTCCGGGTCGCTCCTGGGGGTGTCGGGTCCATGGCGGTCACTCCGGGTAGGCCTGGTCGATGGCGTCCATGAGACTCCACAGGACGTCGCACTTGAACGAGAGCGCGTCGACGGCGCGCGCCTGCGACTCGGCGGACAGGCAGTGCGACGTGACCACCTGGAGGGCGTGCTCGCAGTCGCGCGGGGCCTGCTCCAGGCGGGTGCGGAAGTAGGCGAGGCCGTCGGGGTCGATCCACGGGTACCAGCGCTCGAAGGCGGCCAGGCGAGCGGCCATCAGGTCGGGCGCGAACAGTTCCGTGAGCGAGGACGCCACCGCCTCCACCCACGGGCGGGTCCGGGCGAAGTTCACGTAGGCGTCGACGGAGAACCGCACGCCCGGTACCAGGTGCCGGTGGTCCCGGACCTCGTCGCGGGTCAGCCCGGTGGCCTCGCCCAGGCGCAGCCACGCCTCGATGCCGCCCTCGCCGGCGGCGCTGCCGTCGTGGTCGGTGATCCGTCGGATCCAGCGGCGGCGGACGTCGAGGTCGGGGCAGTTGGAAAGGATCGCGGCGTCCTTGCGGGGGATGTTCTCCTGGTAGTAGAAGCGGTTGGCCACCCAGCCGCGGATCTGCCGATGGCTCAGCCGGCCTGTGTTCATCCGGACGTGGAAGGGGTGTTGGTCGTGGTACCGCCGCGAGTGGGCCCGCAACGCCTCGACGAAGTCGTCGGCGCCGGTTCTCGTGGTTGTCGTCGTCACGGCTCTACACCTGGATCTCGAGGCCGTCGGTGGCCACCTCTATGCCGCTTTCCCGCAGGATGTGCCGCTCGGGTGCGTCCTCCAGGAGGATCGGGTTGGTGTTGTTGACGTGCACGAGGACCGTCCGTCCCGCGGCCAGCGACGGGAGCCGGGCCAGGCTGCCGTCCGGGCCGTCGATGGGCAGGTGGCCCATCTCCCGGGCCGTCTTGCCGGCCAGCCCGAGCCGTACGAGCTCGTCGTCGCGCCAGCAGGTCCCGTCGAACAGCAGGCATCCGCAGCCCTCGAGCTCCGCGCACAGCGCCGGCGTCAGCGACTGCACGGCGGGCAGGTAGACCAGCGTCCCCCCGCTGCGTTCGTCGGTCAGCCGGTAGCCCACGACGCGGCCGTGGTCCGCCTCGGCCCCGAACCGGGCGCGTTTGACGGTCGGTACGTCGAACGCGCGGCAGGACAGCCCGTCCGCCAGGGCCAGGTCGGTGCCGGGGATCACTGCCCGCCACTCGACGGTGCAGTAGTGCTGGAGCGTGCTCAGGATTCCCGAGCCGTCACACAGGGTCTTGTGTGCCGCCGGAGTGGCGTACACCCGCAGGACACGGGCCTCGCGCAACAGCAGCAGACCCAGCGTGTGGTCCAGCTCGGCGTCGGTGAGCAGCACCGCTTCCAGCGGCGTCGTCCGGTCGCCCTGCGGGTGCAGGCCCGGGAAGGCCTCGAACTGGGCGCGGAGGTCGGGTGAGGCGTTGACGAGGAACCACCGGCAGCGGTCGGCGCTGACGGCGATCGAGGACTGGGTGCGCGGGGGGCCGGCCCCTGAGCGGACCGCGCCGCACACGGGGCAGCCGCAGTTCCACTGCGGGGACCCGCCCCCCGCCGCCGAGCCCAGCACTCGCAGCAACACGCCGGCACTCCGTTCGTCGAATGTCCGGGTCCGTCGTCGGCCCGGCCGCCTCTCGGCGTCCCGAGCCGTCGGTCCGCTAGTCCTCCAGCCGGGCGACGTACATGGTCACCTCGGCCGCGACCGCGATCTCCTCGAACTCGGGCGTCTCCCACACAACGAGCTGGGGTTCCATGGATTCACCTCCTCTCTGGCCGGTCACGGCAAGATCCGGTCGCGCGCTACGACCATTCCGGGAGGGCGAAGGTGATCAGGGCGCTCCCGTGTCCCGCGCCGAGCATGCCGGGGAGGAATCCCTCGGCCCACCCGCCCCAGCCGACCGGTACGGCGATGTACTGCCTGTCGTCGACCATGTAGGTGGTCGGGCTGCTGTGGTGGCCGCTCCCGCACTGGAACTGCCACAGCCCCTGCCCGGTGCGGGCGTCGAGCGCGTTGAACTCGCCGGACGGCTCACCGGCGAACACCAGGTCACCACCGGTGGCCAGCACCGAGGCGCACATCGGCAGTTCGTTGCGCCAGCGCCACTTCTCCTCGCCGTCGGCGTCGAACGCGCTGACGGACCCCGCCATGTCCTCGATGTCCACCTGAACGCCCGCGCCCCAGTACGGGATGCTCTCCTTGAACTCCCGGCGCCGCCGGGTGGCCGTGGCACCCGTGTCCTGGACGGGCACGTAGAACAGCTCGGACTTCGGGCTGTAGGCCGCGTGGGTCCATTCCTTCGCGCCTGCCGGACCCGGGTAGAAGTGGACGGGTACTCCCTCCTCGTCGGGGTACAGCTTGGCCGTCACCCGGCCGTCCCTCGTGATGGCCCCCCACGTGATGCGGTCCACGAAGGGGGTGATCCCGACCCTCGCCCCGTTGATGCGGTCGAGGACGAAGAAGTAGCCGTTCTTGTCGAAGTGCCCGAGCAGTTTGCGCCCGTCCCGCTCGAACAGGATGCACTCGGCGATGCTGTCGTAGTCCCACACGTCGTGCGGGGTGCACTGGTAGTGCCAGCGGATCTGACCGCTGTCGACGTCGACGGCGATGACGCAGTCGGTGAAGAGGTTGTCACCCTCGCGGACAGCTCCGTCGAAGTCGGGCGCCGGGTTGCCGGTGCCGACGTACAGCAGGTTCGTCTCCGGGTCGAACGTGCCGGTGACCCAGCAGTTCGCCCCACCACGCGCCCAGGCCTCGCCGTGGGCGGGCCAGGTCTCCGAGCCCGGCTCCCCGGGCTTGGGCACCGTGTAGCAGCGCCACTGGTGCTCGCCGGTGGCGAGGTCGAACGCGTCGAGATGGCCGCGTACGCCGAACTCGCCGCCGGAACTGCCGACGATGACCATGTTCTTCACGATCAGCGGGGCGAGTGTGGCGCTCTCCCCAGCGCGGACATCACCGTAGGTCGTGTCCCAGACCCGCTTTCCGGTGGTGGCGTCGAGGGCGAGCAGACGGGCGTTCGGCGTGACGGAGAAGACCTTCCCCTGGGCCACGGCGACCCCCCGGTTCACGTTCCCGCAGCACAAGGACACGTCGAAGGGGACCGCGTGCTTGTACCGCCAGATCTCCACGCCGGTCTTCGCGTCGAGGGCCCAGACCCAGCCGTCCCAGCCGGACACGAACATGACCCCGTCGACGACGATCGGGGCGGCCTCGAACGAGTAGGTCGACGCGCCCGCGATCAGTCCGGTCGTGCCCGCCTGGAAGACCCATGCGGGGACGACGCGCTTGACGCTCTCGGTGTTGATCTGGTCCAGCGGGCTGTACCGCTGCCCGTTGTAGGCGCCGTAATAGGTGAGCCAGTTGTGCGGCTCCTGGCGGGCGTTGAGCATGCGCTCGTAGTCGAGGCCGGCCACCACCGGCGGCGCGACCTCCCCGCCCGCGACCTTGCCGCTCAGCAACCCCTGGTCGACTGCCTCACCCGCGTCCACGTAGTCGAGGGACATCTCCTCCTCCTTCCTACGGCCGCGGTTGCTCGGGGCGGTCGAGGCGAGCCTCCGGCGGAGCCTCTCCCAGGACGACGATGGCCCCGGTCAACCCCCGGCCCTCGTCGTTGCCCGTGGGCGAGCAGTACCAGTAGTAGCCCGGTCCGTCGAGGTTGAGGGTCGCCCGTCCGCGCGAATGGTTCACCAGCCAGATGAACTTCCGGTCGCCATTGCTCGGCAGGAGCGCGCAGTGCGTGTTCAGGTCGTCATTGATGAGCTCGAGCTCGATATCGCCTCCATGGGGCATGACCAGAATTGATGGATCCCAGATCAGCTCATCCGGGTGGATTCGAATGGTGGCCTGCATGGTGCCGTCCGGTTTCTCGGCGGCATATCCGATGCTCCCGGTTCCCAGCACTTGACCCAGCGCTGCTTTGTTCTGTTCGACCAACCCGATCTTGTCCAGCAGGTCGGATCGCTCCTGCGTGGTCGTCATCGGGGCTTCACTCTCCTCATGCCGAATCGCTGTGTCCACTTTCGCCGGCGGCGGTGCTTCGCGGCCGGTCGCACACCTTCCTTCGAAAATGTTCTCCGAATTGACGTGGAATTCGGCGCGGGTGGATTGAATGCTCCGAAAAGCGGACAATCTGCTACCCGATAAGCACGCTACGCCGTATGGATCACACCGACAAGGGTGAGCGCGCGTGCGGGCCGGCTCATGCCGTTCGCCCGCGACCGGCTACCGTTCGTCCGCCATGTGCCACCGTTGGGAGGATCAAGCGAGGTCGTACCGGTCGAGGCACATGACCTTGTCCCACGCGGAGACGAAGTCCTTCACGAACTTCTCCCGTGCGTCGTCGCTCGCGTAGACCTCCGCGACCGCACGCAGCTCGGCGTTCGAGCCGAAGACGAGGTCGACGCGGCTGCCGGTCCACTTGACCTCGCCGGTCGCCCGGTCGCGGCCCACGAAGGTTTCGGCGGTCGTGGACGCCGGCTCCCACTCCGTGCGCGTGTCGAGCAGGTTCACGAAGAAGTCGTTGCTCAGCGACCCGGGCTTCGCGGTGAAGACGCCCAGCGGCGATTGACGGTGGTTGGCGCCCAGCACCCGGAGGCCACCGACCAGGACGGTCATCTCGGGCGTGCTCAGGTCCAACAGGTTCGCGCGGTCGACCAGCAGGTGCTCCGACGGCAGCCGGTCGGCCTTGCCGCGGTAGTTGCGGAACCCGTCCGCGGTCGGCTCGAGGGCGGCGAATGACTCCACATCGGTCCACTCCTGTGTGGCGTCCGTGCGTCCCGGAAGGAAGGGGACGTGCACGTCGTGGCCGGCCGTCCCGGCGGCCCGCTCGACGGCGGCGGCCCCGCCGAGCACGATGAGGTCGGCCAGCGAGATCCTCGCGTCCCCGGCTTGGGAGCCGTTGAAGGCCTCCTGGATCCCCTCCAGGGTGCGCAGCACCTGTGCCAGCGTGTCGGGCTCGTTGACCTCCCACCCCCGTTGCGGCTCGAGGCGGATGCGCGCGCCGTTCGCCCCGCCGCGCCTGTCGCTGACGCGGAACGTCGACGCCGACGCCCACGCGGTCGAGACGAGCTGGGAGACCGATAGCCCGCAGGCGAGGAGCCGGCTCTTGAGCACGGCGATGTCCGCGGCCCCGACGAGCTCGTGGTCCACGGCGGGGACCGGGTCCTGCCACGGCAGCGTCTCCCGGGGGACCAGCGGTCCGAGGTAGCGCTGGACCGGGCCCATGTCGAGGTGCGTCAGCTTGAACCAGGCCCGCGCGAACGCGTCCGCCAACTGGTCCGGGTTGTCCAGGAAGCGCCGTGAGATCGGCTCGTAGCCCGGGTCCGACCGCAGCGCCAGGTCCGTCGTCAGCATGGTCGGGGCGTGCGTCGTCGACGGGTCGTGGGCGTCCGGGACCGCACCGGCCCCGCCGCCGTCCCGCGGGACCCACTGCCACAGACCGGCGGGGCTCAGTTCCAGGTCCCACTCGTAGCCGAACAGGGTCTCGAAGAAGCTGTTGTCCCACGTCGTGGGGGTGGGCGTCCACGTACCGTCGAGCCCGCTGGAGATGGTGTCCGTGCCCTTCCCGGTGCCGTAGCTGCTCTTCCATCCCAGGCCCTGTTCCTCGAGCGGGGCGCCCTCGGGCCCGGGGCCGAGGTGGGCGTCCGGGGCGGCCGCGCCGTGGGTCTTGCCGAACGTGTGGCCGCCCGCGATCAACGCGACGGTCTCCTCGTCGTTCATCCCCATGCGCCGGAAGGTCTCGCGGATGTCCCGTGCCGAGGCGAGCGGGTCCGGGACGGTGTTCGGCCCCTCCGGGTTGACGTAGATGAGGCCCATCTGGTCGGCGGCAAGGGGGCGCTGCAGTTCCCGGACGCCGCCGTGGCGTTCGTCGCCGAGCCAGGCGTGCTCGGGACCCCAGTAGACGTCCTCGTCGGGCTCCCACACCTCCGCCCGGCCGCCGGCGAAGCCGAAGGTCGTGAAACCCATCGTCTCCAGGGCGCGGTTGCCCGCGAAGACCATCAGGTCGGCCCAGGAGATCTTGCGGCCGTACTTCTTCTTCACCGGCCAGAGCAGCCGGCGCGCCTTGTCGAGGTTGCGGTTGTCCGGCCAGCTGTTCAGCGGCGCGAACCGCTGCATGCCGGCGCCCGCGCCACCGCGGCCGTCGTGGATGCGGTAGGTCCCGGCGCAGTGCCAGACCATCCGGACCACGAGCGGCCCGTAGTGGCCGAAGTCGGCCGGCCACCACTCCTGCGACGTGGTCAGCGCGTCGTCGACGTCGCGCGCCAGGGCGTCGAGGTCCAGCGTGTGGAACGCCGCCGCGTAGTCGAAGTCCTCACCCATGGGATCGGCCTCGGCGGGGTGTTTCCGCAGGACCCTCAGGTCGAGCCGGTGCGGCCACCAGTCGCGGTTGCTCGCGCGTCCGATCGGCCGGCCGCGGTGCCCGGTGACGGAGAGGCCGAGGCCGCCCGCGTTGCCGGCGTCCGTCTCGCCGGCAACGGCGTCCGGGATGTCGGACACGGGGATCTCCTTCCGGATCAGAGGGTGCGTCGTGGTTCAGATGTTCAGCGCGCGACGCACGGCGGGCGCGTTCCGCCGGGAAACCGGCACCATCTCGTTCGTCCGGTCGTCCATGACCAGGGACAGCTCGCCCTTGAGCCCGCGCTCGACCTCCCGGATGCGGCTCAGATTGACCACGTAACGACGGTGCACCCGCAGGAAGCCGACATCCGCCAGATCGCTGTCGAGCTTGTCCAGGCTCAGGGAGGCGGCTCGCAATCGACCTTGATCGGTGGAGAGCCACACGTCGTTTCCGTGCGATTCGGCGAAGGAGACTTCCGGCAGTCGCAGCAGCACCATCCGGTTGTCGCGCATCGCGACCAGTCGGCGCGGCGGCACCCGAGGGTGGGAGGAACCCTCCCTTTGGGGCAGCCGCGCCCCGTCGGAAACCCCGAACAGGACCAGGTTCCCGATCAGGTGCCCGGAGGAGAAGACGGGCCGGATGGTGATCGTCGTCGGCTCGTCGGCCAGGTGGGCGAAGATCTGCGTCGAGCCGACCCAGTCGGGATCGTGGGCCCCTTGCCTGCTGGCATACCGGGCGGCCGCGATGAATTCCGGCAGCCCGGGGTTCCAACGCAGGGTGGGGTCGATCGCCGGGGTGTACGCGGGGACGCCCAGGAGCACGCTCGCCATGTCGTCGGCGATCACCACCTTGCCGGCGGTGTCCACGGCGGCGAGCGCCGCACCGGACGTCGCCCTGGCCTGGGTGTAGGCCGCGACCAACTCCGCGCCGCTGTCCCGGGCGCGTCTCTTCAGCGGGTACCGGGTCATGGTGACGGCGCCGGCCAGCCAGCTTTCGGCGGCCGCGGGAAGCCCGTTGCGCCAGAAGGAGACGTTGAGGACCGCGATCGGTTCCCTGGTCACCACGTCACGCACCGCGATGCCCGCGCACACCCAGTTGTGGAACGCCTGGCACCAGTGCTCCGCTCCCCTGATCGGCACCGGGCCGTGCGCCTCGAGCGCCGTGCCCATGCCGTTCGTACCGACCGCGCACTCGGACCAGCAGAACCAGGGCGCCAGATTGCAGTCGTCGGCTCGGGCGAGTGTGGCGTGATCACCCCACGCGGCCAGGATCCGGCCGGTGGCGTCGGTGACGGTGACGAGCCCACCGAGGTTGCCCGCTTCATGTGCCACGGCGGCGGCACGGAAGCCCAGCTCGGCGAAGACCACGTCGTGCTCGGGCGTGTGGTCGGGCTCCGTGACGGCCGGCGGAGCCTTCGTGAGGTGGGGATCGACTCGGTACTGCTCTCGGCAGCGCTGCCAGGAGATCGCCACCAGGGGCCGCACACCGGGGACGTGGTCCTCGCCCTGCACGAACCGTTCCCACGCCGCGAGAACGGGGCCGCCGCCGAGGTTCGCCGCGTTGGGCTCAAGCCGATGTGTGCTTCTCATGGTTCAGAACCGCCCTTGGTCCATCCCCAATGCCGGCGGCGTGCCCGCGGTCCGGGCCGGTCACCGCTCGTGGCGGCCGGGCCTGCGCGGACTGCGTACCGCGTCGCGGGTCTCCCTGCTCCGTCACCCGTTCCGGGCTGTGTCACAGACCTCCACTGCCCACCCTAGTACCGTCGGCGGGCTGCGGACGCCCCGTGGGCACTAGCCGATGGGGCGGCGGTAGACGCCGTGCCACCAGGTGCGTGCCAGTTCGCGGGCGAACGCGGGGTCGCCGGCGGGATCTCCGGTGGTGACCTGGTCGGTCAGGGCGCGCTCGCCGCCGGTGACGATGATCCGGGTGGCGCTGACGGGGTCGAGGTCGGCGGGGGTGCGGCCGGCCTCCTGTTCGTCGCGGAGGATCTTGATGGTCCAGTCGGTGAACTGGTGGAGTTCGGCGGTGAAGTAGTCGCGCACGGCCGTGTCGTAGGTGGCGACCTCGGCGAGTGCCCGCCGGACGGCGGCGTGCCGGCGGTAGACCTCGATGACGTGCAGGAAGGCCTCCTCGAGGCCTTCGACGCCGGCCGAGGGCTGCCAGGCCGAGGTGAGGTCGAAGGACGAGGCCATGAGCCGGCCGGCCAGGCGCAGCAGTAGGTCGACCTTGTCGCGGAAGTGGCTGTAGAAGGTCGAGCGGGCGACGCCGGCCTCGGTGCAGATCTGCTGCACGCCCAGTTCGGTGAAGTTCGCGCCGCCTGCCAGCAGGCGCTGGGTGGCGTCCAGGACGTCCGCCTCGGCCGAGGTGGGGCGGCCGACCTTGGCGGTGCGGCGTCGGGTGATCGAAGGCATGTCCGGATCCTGGGGTCGTCGCGGGCGGGGGCCCGGCAGCGAACGTCACATTACACCGCGTCCGGACATCGTGTAGCGTAATTTCCGGACGCGCTGTCCGGATGCGGTGACCGGAAAGGCTGGGGTCTCCCGGTCACCCGCGCGAGCAAGTACGTGTGCGATGAGGAGTGACTGGTGAAATATCGTCTGCTGGGACGCACCGGGGTCTGGGTCTCCGAGATCTCCCTGGGTGCGATGACGTTCGGCGGCAAGGACCACCCGGTGTACGGCCCCCATGGGGCACTGGGGCAGCAGGACGTGGACCGGGTGGTCGGCGCGGCACTGGACGCCGGGATCAACTTCCTGGACACCGCGGACGTCTACGCCGACGGAGAGAGCGAGGAACTGCTCGGCCGGGCGGTCGGGCGGCGCCGGCGGGACGTCGTGCTGGCGACCAAGCTCCTCGCTCCCGTCGGGCCGGGGCCCAACGACCAGGGCCTGTCGCGTCTGCACGTGATGCGGGCCCTGGAGGACAGCCTGCGCCGGCTGGGGACCGACTACGTCGACCTCTACCAGATCCACAACTACGACCACGTGACGCCGCTGGAGGAGACGCTGAGCGCCCTCGACGACGCGGTGCGCCAGGGCAAGGTCCGCTACATCGGCTGCTCCAACCTGGCCGCCTGGCAGATCAGCAAGGCGCTGGGCATCTCCGCACTGCAGCACCGGGCGGCGTTCGTCGCCAACCAGACCCACTACTCCTTGGTGGCCCGCGACGCCGAGCGTGACCTGGTGCCCCTGGCCGAGGACTCGGGGCTGGGCCTGACGGTGTGGCAGCCGCTGGCCGGCGGATTCCTGACCGGCAAGTTCGACCGCGGCGGGGTGACCACGGAACCGGACTCCCGCCGGGCCCGGAACGGCTTCGACTTCGTACCGTTCGACGAGGAGCGGGGCTTCGCGGTGCTCGACGTGGTCCGGGGCGTCGCCGCGCGGCACGAGGTCGGCCCGGCCCGGGTCGCCCTGGCCTGGCTGCTGGCGCAGCGCGCCGTCACCAGCGTGATCGTCGGCGTCCGCACGGTGGAGCAGCTCGCGGACGACGTCGCCGCCGTCGGCCTGACGCTGACCGAGCAGGACCTCGCCGAGCTCGACGAGGTCAGCCGGCCGCCGCTCGCCTACCCGAACTGGATCCAGCAGTGGTTCGCCCCGACCCGGATCCCGGCGGGCAACCTGGCCTGACCGGCCGCCGCCTCGGCGCCGGCAGCGCCTCCGGGGCCCGGTTCGCCGCGGGCGGGCACCGGGCCCCGGGCGTCTACGTACGCGCGCCGGTGTCGATCCGGTATCCGACGCCGGGCACCGTGGCGATGATCCATGGTTCGCCGAGTCGTTTGCGCAGCGCGGAGACGGTGATGCGTACGGCGTTGGTGAGGGGGTCGGCGTTCTCGTCCCAGGCCCGTTCCAGTAGCTCTTCGGCGCTGACGACCCCGCCTTCGGCGGCGACGAGGACTTCCAGCACGGCGAATTGCTTGCGGGTGAGCGCGACGTAGCGTGCGTCGCGGAAGACCTCCCGGCGGAAGGGGTCGAGCCGCAGGCCCGCGATCTCGCGGACGGGGGGCCGGGCGTACGCGCGTCGGCGGTCGAGCGCCCTCAGCCGCAGGACGAGCTCCCGCAGCTCGAACGGTTTGGTGAGGTAGTCGTCGGCGCCGAGCCCGAACCCGGAAGCCTTGTCGTCGATCCGGTCGGCGGCGGTGAGCATGAGGATCGGGATGCCGCTGCCGGAGGCGACGATGTGCCGCGCGACCTCGTCGCCGGAGGGGCCGGGGATGTCGCGGTCGAGGACCGCGAGGTCGTACGAGTGGACGCCGAGCAGTTCCAGCGCGGAGTCGCCGTCGCCGGCGATGTCGGCGGCGATCGCCTCCAGCCGCAGACCGTCGCGGACGGCTTCCGCCAGGTAGGGCTCGTCCTCCACGATCAGTACGCGCATGTCCGAAGCCTAGGCGCCACGACGTATCGCCGACGTATGCGACGACGTGTGCCCACCGGACGCTCAGCCTGCCCGTGCCGGCGCAGGGCGAGGCCGGTCCGAGGGCGCTTGCGCCGTGGTGCGCCACCAGCGGCGCGACCAGCACGGCGCCTGCGGCGTTGACCAGGACGTCGTCCACGGAGGACACCCGGTCCAACTGCAGGACGTACTGCGCGGTTTCGACCAGGACCGAGCAGCCCGCCCCGAGCGCCAGGATCCGTGGCACGGACGCCAGCGCCGCGAACCGCATCGGGGCGAAGAACCCCAGCGCCGCGAAGACCAGCAGGTTGCCGACGATCCCGAGCGGCCCCATCGTGACCAGGTCCCGCAGCGGTACCAGGCTCACCCGGGCGGGGACGACGCCGGCCCCGCCGCCCGGCATCATGGTCAGCCACAGGAACGGCACCGTCCCGTGGACCATGCCCACCTCGGCCAGCGACATCCGCCAGGCCGACGTGCCGCCGACGGCACGCCGACCGCGCGCCAGAACCCACACCACCAGCAAGGCCAACGGCAGCGCGATCAACGTCATGAGCGCCACACCGTTGAACGTGTCGAAGCAGCCGTGCCACCGCCCTGCCATGCACATCGGAGCGGACATCATGAGCGGGCGCCGCACGAGGGACGCGGCGCCCGCCACGCCGAGGATCACCAGGCCGAGGAGCACGATCCTGCGCATGCGGGGGAGCGGTGCTGACGGGGATGCGTTGTCGTTCACGCCCCCATTGGAGACGCGGGGCCGTTGCGGTGGCGTATGCGCTTTTCGATACGCCCGCGATACACGGGGGTCCGGCACACCAGTGCGTGCCGGACCCCCCGGTGGACCCGTCCGAGGAGCGGGTCAGGAGCCGTGGTGGGACGGACGTCCCTTGGCGGTCACGTCATCCGCGTAGATCAGGGCGGTCTTGTGACCGTACTGGACGGTGTACATCTTCTTGGCGCCGAAGACGACCTTCCCGCTGGAGGGGAAGAAGTCGTCCGTCAGGGCCGGGGCCGCCGTGGAGACGTAGGCCTGGCCCGCCGGGATGCCGTACATGCTCAGCGGAGCCTGCGTGGACGGCGAGAGACCGGCGGGGTACTCGGCGGCGTCCGGGTAGCTGGTGCCGTAGACCTTCACCGGGTCGGTCGCGGCGGGCCTGACGATCGTCACGTCGCGCGCGGGGATCGTGTTGACACCGCGCGGGTTGTGGAACCACACCTTGCTGCCGCTGAACCAGATCGCGGTCCAGTCGCCCTTCTTCCCGGCGACGACGAACTGCTGTCCCGCCTGGGCGGTGCTGCCCCAGTCGCTGATCCGGTTGGTGCCGGGGGCACCGGGGTGGATCGACTGCTCGCCGAAGAGCGGGGCGTCCGCACGCGGTTCGGTGCGCACGTAGACGAAGTTCGACGCCTGGCGCACCGTGGTGCACTCCTCCGTGGCGTCGCTGCCGTCGTCCTCGGGGCACAGCTCCATGGTCTGCTTGTTGCGGGCGAAGCCCGGGGCGATGGTCACGGCGGAGCCCACCGTGCCGACGCCGTGCCGGCCGGAGACCGGAGCGCCCAGCAGCTCCATGAAGTGCTCCCAGTCCCAGGACGGGCCCGGGTCCCAGTGCTGGTCGTTGACGAACCGGTCAGCGGGGGCGACAACGTTGTCATGGCCGATGATGTGCTGCCGGTCGAGCGGAATGCCGTACCGCTCGGCCAGGTACCTCACCAGGTCGGCCGTCGCCTGGTACTGCGCCTCGGTGTACCACTGGGCGCCGTGCGCGGCGTAGCCCTCGTGCTCGATGCCGATCGAGTGGAGGTTGGTGGAGTAGTTGCCCGCCTGGAAGCCCAGGTCCTTGGCGGGCACCATCTGGGTCACCGCGCCGTCGGAGGACCGCATGACGTAGTGCGCCGCGACGCTGCTCAGCGGGTTCTGGAAGGTGGCGATGGCCGATTCGTACGGCGATTCGGTGTCGTGGATGACGATCTGGTCGATCCGGACGCCGTTCGCGGGCCGGTCGGAGACCTGGCCGTTCTTCGGGCTGGCCGGGACGAAGGTGCAGTTCACCGTCGGCGGGCACTCGGTGTCCGCCACCACGGCCGCGGACAGCTTGAGCTTGTCCACCTGCGAGGTGGCGGGGCTGACCGCGGCGTCGGCGTCGAGCCTGACGCTCTGGCCGTCGTCCGTGGTGCGGGCGACGCCCTTCTTGATGGTGGCGAAGACGCGGTCGGCGAACGCGGTCGCACCCTGCCGCACCGTGGACTGGCTGTAGCGGGCGACCGCTCCGTACCAGTCGTCCGGGTCGTCGGATGGCTCCGCGCCGAGCTCCCGCTGGTACGACGCCAGCAGTGCGGCTCCGCCGCGGATGTTCGCGGCCGGGTCGTCGCGCAGCTCGTCGGCCGGCAGACCCGTCAGCTCCGCCGCGGTCCGGAGGGTGTGCTGTGCCGCGCCCGAGGCGAGTTCCGCGGCCTCCGCCCGTCCGGCCATGCCCGCGGCGCCGCCGGCGAGCATGTCGGGCGTGACGTCGGTCAGGTGCATGGGCCCGAAGCCGCCCGAAGCGCTGTGCTGCCCCTCGTGGGTGTCCCAGGACGACTGCTGGTAGGCCACCGCGAGAAGCACCTGCTCGGGCACCTCGTACTCGGCCGCGGCGGCGGCGAAGTTGCTCTGGAGTGCGGTGTCCGCTCGAGGGGTGTCCTCCGAAGCCTGGGCTACGACGGGCACGGCGATGGCTCCCGCCACCGCGACGATGGCCGCGCCGAGCGCGATGGGACGGCGCCGGGAAGCGTGCTTCCGGTGCGATACTGAGTCTTTGGTCATTGAATCCCGATTCCGGGGTGACGAGGTAGGTCACGCCACCTGTCCACGCTGAGGAGCGGCACGAAACGGACCGTCGGTGAAGGGCGGCCCGGCCGACAGGCCTGCAGCGGAGCCTGTCCTGAGTGACCGTCATGGTCCAGGTCGCATCGCCCCTGAACTCGATGCCCGATGAACGTATCACACTGTCTGGGCGCCAAGATGAACGGTGTGTTTGTGAGGGGAAGGGGGAGGTGTGGTGCCGAATATGGGACGATATTCGCGCATTTCCAGGGCTATTCGAGGCGGGAAGCCGGACGTGGCCAAGGCGCCTCAATGACACTGTTGTGAAGGTCGCGGTCTCCGGCATCGCATCGTGTGATCGCGGAGCATGCGGTCCCGCCGGGCGCCGCCCTTCGCGCCGTTGCGCCCCCACCGAAGCCTGTGGAAAACGGCTCACACGTGACAAGTACGTCTATAGGCTGACACCAAGTCACCTGGGTGGGGTGGGTGGGGAACGGGGCGGGAGGTACGCCGTGCGTGTGCTGTCGGGGCGGTACGAGTTGGTGGAGACCGTGGGCCGGGGCGGCATGGGCGAGGTCTGGCGCGGGATCGACCGTGAGCTCGGCCGTGCCGTGGCGGTCAAGGTGCTGCCCCCGGAGCTGACCCGGCACGAGGAGTTCCGGACCCGATTCCGCCGGGAGGCCCGTACGGTCGCCTCGCTCACCCACCGGGGGATCGCGGTGCTCCACGACGTCGGTGAGGACACCGGCGGCGAGGAGGTCGTCCCTACCTCGTCATGGAGTTCATCGAGGGGCGCACGCTCGCCGAGGTGCTGGGCGACGGTCCCCTCACGATGGAGCGCTCGGCGGCGATCATGCGGGACGTCGCCGACGCCCTGGCCCACAGTCATGCGCAGGGGCTGGTCCACCGCGACGTCAAACCGTCCAACGTGATGATCACGGCTGACGGCCAGGTCAAGATCCTCGACTTCGGCATCGCCAAGGTCGTCGCCGACACGGCGACCCGGCTGACCGCGACCGGGATGACCGTGGGGACGCCCGCCTACCTCTCGCCGGAGCAGATCCACGGCACGGCGGTGGACGCGCGCACCGACCAGTACTCGCTGGGGTGCCTGTTCTACGAGCTGCTCACCGGCCGGCCGCCCTTCACCGGTGACTCGCCGTTCGCGGTGATGAACCAGCACCTCGCCAAGGACCCGGTGCCGCCCTCGGCACTGCGCCCGCAACTGCCCGGCGCCGTCGACTCCGTGGTGCTCCGCGCGCTGGCCAAGCAGCCCGAGCAGCGGTTCCTGGGCATGGGCGCCCTGCGCGACGCCCTGGGGAACCTGCACAGCGGCGGCAGCCTGGCGGGCACGGCCGGCGGCACCCGCCTCGCGGGGCCGCAGGAGCAGGTGGCGGTGCCGGCCGGGCCGCCCCCGGCAGCGCGTGTCGCGCAGCCGGCACCGCCGGCGCCCCCTCAGCCCGCGTCGGCGCCGACGATCCCTCCGGTGGCGGGCACGGGCGCGGCGGCGCCCCCCGCCGCACCCGCACCGGGCGGGGTGAAGATCGGCTCCCTGTGGCGGGGCGAACGGCTGGCCCCCTTCGTGGCGACGTTGCTGGCGCTGCCCGTGGTGATCTCCACGTGGGATTCCTACGCCTACTCGAGCTCGGCCATGACGGCTCTGGTCGCCGCCTGGCTCACCGCGCTGATGCTGACCTGCCTGCGTCCCGGCCTTGCGGGGGCCTTCGCGGCGGTCGCACCGGCCACTTTGCTGTGGGTGCGCGACGACATGCCGGGCATCGTGATTCTCCTGCTGCTGGCCGTGGCGTGCGCGGTGGGGGTGTTCTACCGGTCGGGGACGGCCGCCCAGGTCCTGTCCTACGGCGCGATCCTGTGCGTCGGGCCGGTCATCGCGAGCACGTCCGGCTCCTACGGAGAGGGGGCGACGTTCCTGCTCCTGGCGGCCGCGGCCTGCACCGGCCGCGGCCTGCACCAGCCGCGGCCTGCACCGGCCTCGCCGCCGTCCGGCACCCGCGCCGGCGCAGCGACAGCTGACCCCACACGCATCGGCGGCGGGTGTGGGGGAGGATGGGGCCCGGCCTGTCGGCGCGTGCCGGTGGGGACGTGTCGGGGCAGGCCCGGTGGAGCAGTTGAGAGGGGGACGGTGGAGATCGCCATGCAGTCCGGAGCCACGATGCGGCCCCGCAAGCCGTTGAGCCGGGAGCGGATCCTGGGTGCCGCGGTGGCCCTGGCCGATGACGGCGGGGTCGCGGCGCTGAGCATGCGGAAGATCGCGGGGGCGCTCGGTGTGGTGCCGATGGCGCTGTACAAGCATGTGGCGAACAAGGACGAGTTGCTCGACGGCATGATCGATGCCGTGGTCGGCGAGATCGACCCGCCGGTCGCCGGGGCGGACTGGCAGGGTGCGGTGCGGGGGCGTGTGCTGTCCGCGCGCCGGATGCTGCTGCGTCATCCGTGGGCGTCCGGGGTGATCGAGGCGCGGATGAAGGCGCGGACGACCCCGACGCCGGCGGTGCTGGCGTACCTGGACTCGATGATCGGGATCTTCAGGGCCGGGGGTTTCCCGCTGGACCTGGTCCATCATGCGATGCACGTCATGGGCAGCCGTGTCCTGGGCTTCTCCCAGGAGTTGTTCGAGGACAGCCCGGGCGGCGAGCCGGATCCGGACGCACCGCCACCCGAGGAGATGGCCGCACGCTACCCCCACGTCACCGAGCTGGCCATGGCGGTCGCCCATGACGCGCAGTCCGTCGTCGGTGCCGGCTGCGACGACCAGCTGGAGTTCGAGTTCGCCCTCGACCTGATGCTGGACGGCCTGGAGCGGCTCCGGAACCGGGCCTGACGCGGCGGCAGGATCGCCGCCCGGGCGGCCTTCCCCTCCCACACCTCTTGACCGGTGTACGCCGTACACCTACCGTGCGTGACAAGGGAGTTGAGTGGCGCACCGCCCGGGCGTACCGCTCCGGGCGGTCGGCGACGAGGGGCTGGGGAGCTCGATGAAAGCGATCGTCGAGAAGAGGTTCGGTCCGCCGGAAGTCCTGCGCCTGGAGGACGTCGAGCGGCCCGAGGCGGGAGCCGGCGAGGTACTGGTGCGGGTGCGTGCGGCGGCCGTCAACCCGTACGACTGGCACATGATGCGCGGCGACCCGTATGTGGCGCGGCTGATGGGCGGCATGGGGGCAACCCGGCCGAGGGTGCCGGTGGCGGGCATCGACGCGGCCGGGCACGTGGAGGCGGTCGGCGCGGGCGTGCACGGCGTCACACCCGGGGACGAGGTGCTGGGCTTCTGCCCGGGCTCCTTCGCCGAGTACGCCCGTACCACCCCCGACCTGGTGGTCCCCAAACCCGCGGGGCTGACCTTCGAACAGGCGGCGGCGGTGCCGATGGGGGCGGTGACCGCGCTGCGCGGCATCCGCACCGTGGGCCGGGCGCAGGCCGGGCAGCGGGTGCTGGTCAACGGCGCCGCCGGAGGCGTGGGCCACTTCGCGGTGCAGATCGCCGCGGCCCTGGACGCCGAGGTCACCGCGGTGTGCAGCCCCGGCAACGCCGACCTGGCACGCTCCTTGGGCGCCGCGCACGTCGTCGACTACACCCGGCAGGACTTCACCGGGTCGGGCGCACGCTACGACCTGATCCTGGACAACGTCGGCAACCACCCGCCGGCCCGGCTGCGCCGGGCACTCACCCCGGAAGGCATCCTGGTGGCCAACGGCGGCGGTTCGCCCGGCCGCGTGTTCGGTGCGGTCGCCTCCACGCTGCGCGTGGTCGCCGCCAACGCGTTCGTCCGGCAGCGGCTGCGCGTCATCCTCCCGGCGGCCCCGGCCGGGCCCACCCACGAGGACCTGCTCGCCGTCGCCGCGCTGATGGAGGCGGGCCGGCTGGCCCCCGTGGTCGACCGTACCTACCCGCTGGCGGAGGCTGCCGAGGGCATGCGCCACGTGGAGCGGGGCCATGCCCGCGGCAAGACCGTCATCACCGTCGGCCGTCAGGCACCCCCGAGTGAAGGGCCGGGAGCTGCGAAATGAGACCCCTGGTCGACCGCGTCGCGATGGAGTCGGTTTTCGGCCCCGACGAGCTGGTGACCGTGGATGACGCTGCCCTCGCCGGCGTCATCCACGAGCCGACCCGGGTCTTTCTGAGGGACGTGGGCCTTCCGGACCGGATCGGCTGGTTCATGGCGGACCAGCGGCTCGTCGACGGCGACCTGCGCATCGGCGGCGAGGCTTGGAAGGCCGTCTCGGAGAAGTACCCGAACTGCCCCTTCGACATGTCGTCGTGGCTGTCCCTCGGCGGGATCGGCATGGACGACGTCGTCGCCGACACCAGGACCGGGGCCGTGTACTGCATTCCGGAGGACGGGGGACCGCACCTGCTCAACAGCACGGTGGACGCGCTGGCGTTCTTCCTCCACGCGCTGGAGGAGGAACGGCCGGACTACGACCCCGAGGCCGCCACCGACGAGGGCGTCGACCCGGAGGGTGCGCGCGACAGGCTGCTGGCACGCATGCGTCGTGCCGACGGCGCGGTCATGGAGGACGAGGACTCCGCCTGGTACAGCGTGCTGCGCTACGTGCGGAACCTCATGCAGGACTAGGGCGTGTATCGGAAGTGGATCTTGGGTGTGGGGTGATCTCGATCTGTGGCACGCGGAGATCTGACGGATACACAGTGGGAGGTACTGAAGCCGCTGCTGCCCAAGGGCAAAAAGCCGGCTGCCGACATGGACCCTGCGGCAACTGATCGACGGCATACGGTTTCGGATCCGCACCGGTATCCCATGGCGGGACGTGCCCACCGACTACGGACCCTGGGGCCGGGTGTACGACCTGTTCCGCCGCTGGCAGCGGGGCGGAACCTGGAAACGAATCTTCACCCAGCTCCAAGCTCAGGCCGACGCGAAGAACCTGATCACCTGGGACATCAACGTCGACTCCACCGTCGTGCGCGCCCACCAGCACGCCGCCGGGGCAAGAAATAGGGGGACCTGCAGAAGGAACGGCCCGGCGGTATCGCCACCGAGCCGGACGACCACGGCCTCGGACGCTCGCGCGGCGGCCTGACCACCAAGCTGCACCTGGCCGTCGAACGGGGAAACGTCTAACTGATCGTTTCAGAATGAAGGTCGGAGTCGTCGGAGGCAGATGATGCTGCAGGCGAGTTCCAGGAGGCCCTGGTGGAGGTCGGCGCGGCGTTCGT
>NZ_JARAVL010000071.1:0-22047 GCF_033792725.1 Streptomyces sp. PA03-5A
CGGGTCCGTGGACCGCCCGGAGGCCGGCGCCCCGGCCGTGGACGCGCCCGACTCGCCGCCCGGCACGGGGTCCGCGGGCAGCAGGAAGCCGGCCCGTGGATCCGGTACCGGTTCGGTGTCACCCGGACGTGCCGGGCCGGCCGTCGTCCCCTGGACGGCGGCCTGCTCAGAAATGCGCTCCGTGCTCACGCTGGTCGTTCCATCCGGTCGGGTGCGTCACGTGCCGGGCACGTGGCGGGGCGGCCGCGTCAGGCGGGTCGTCGGCAGTGCAGGAAGAGCTGCTCCTCCGGCGGCACTTCGGTCGTGTGCGGCGCGTACGCGTACGAATCCTCCTTAAGGACCGTGAATCCCGCGTCGGCCACCACCTGGCGCAATTCATCCCGTAGATAACCCGATACCCGGATGGTGTTACCAAGGAACGGAATCGCGAAGTCGTCCACGTCGGCTTCCACCATCGAAAGGGTGAACATTCCGCCCGGGAGGAGGAGGTCGTGGACGCTGCGCAGGGCCAGCGGGATCTCCGCCCGAGGCAGCATCAGCAGCGAGAAGAAGGCCACGGCGGCGTCGAAGCGGCCCGGGTCCCCCGGGCCGTCGGGTCCGTGGCGGCCGCCGGTCCGCAGGTCGGCGATGTCGGCCTGGAGGAAGGTCGCCCGGGGCACGTGCCGGCGGGCGAGCGAGAGCATCCCCGCGGAGAGGTCCACACCCGTCACCTCGTGCCCGGCCTCGACCAGCTGACGGCAGGTCGGCAGTCCCGTGCCGCAGCCGAGGTCCAGGACGCGGGAGCCCGCCGGGAGCTGCGCCAGGAGCCATTCGCCCGCGGCGACCTGGCCCTCCTTGTGCGGGAAGGCCTCGTCGTAGCGGTCACCTATGGCGTCGAACCCCTCGGCCTGGCCGGTGCGGTCCAGCTGTATGTCCTCGTAGCCGCCGACTCCCACAGCCCGGGCCTCCCGTATGACCTTGGTGACATAGCGTCAAACTCTAGTGTGAGCCTGTGTTTTGTGCAGCACTATGGGCCACGATCTTACGATTGGGGCAGGGGTCCCCGGCAAGCCGCTCACGCGGTCACCTTGCCGGACGATCCCAGTCAACCGGAAGGGCCGGTACCGGCCACGCCGGATCCGGACGCCAGTGCTCCCAGCCGTCCCGGAAGGGATGCCCCCAGGCGCCGATCACCTCGACCGCCCGGCGGCCGGCCTCCCGTACCCGCTCCGCCGTGACCGCCGTCATCAGGCCGGCGGCCTGGGCCTGCGCGAACTCGTCCTCGTCCCGCCACTGCCAGCCCCGGTCCGGGGTGACGTGGATGTCGAGGAAGTGGTCCTCCGAGTCGACCCCGCCCGGCCAGCGGTGCCGCGGCTCCTCCAGGTTCACGTACCAGTTCTTGAAGCGCCAGCCCTGCTCCCAGAACAGCCACACCGACCAGGGCTCGTCCGGGCGCGCCAGCTTCAGCACGCCCGCGCCCCACCAGCGGTCGACGCACGTCGTGCGCGGCTTGAGGTAGCGGGTCTCCAGCGGCTCGTGGTGGATCGGCGAGCCGTCCGCCAGGACCGGCTTGACGCACTCGGTGCCCGGCGCCATCCACACCGCCAGCAGTTCCGGGTCGTCGCGCACCACGGTCACCGGACGGCAGATGTGCACCGCGTCGCTGCCGTTGCCGCGGTAGCGCCACAGCACCTGCTCGCCGGGCGCCCAGTGGCCCGCGCCGCCGTCCTGGCCCGCTCCACGGGGAAGAAGGATGTCCGCTGTCATGAACGGATCTTACGGACCCCGTGTTACGGGGGCGTCACCCTTGAGCCGAGCGTTCGTCACGCCGGGCACCGGGGAGCGCCGGGACGACGGCGCGGCGCGCCGTCAGGGCCGGGTCATCCGCAGCACGTCCAGCGCCTCGTCCAGCTGCTCCAGGGTGAGCAGCCCGCGCTCGACGTAGCCGGACTCCAGGACCACCTCGCGGATGGTCTTCCGCTCGGCCAGCGACCGCTTGGCGACCTTGGCCGCCTCCTCGTAGCCGATGTACTTGTTGAGCGGGGTCACGACCGACGGCGAGGACTCCGCGTACTCACGGGCGCGTTCCACGTTCGCCGTGATCCCGTCCACCGTGCGGTCGGCCAGCAGCCGGGAGACGTTGGCGAGCAGCCGCACCGACTCCAGGACGTTCCTGGCGATCACCGGGAGCATCACGTTCAGCTCGAAGTTGCCCGCGGCGCCGGCCGTGGTGATCGTCACGTCGTTGCCGATGACCTGTGCGGCCACCATCAGCACCGCCTCGGGGATCACCGGGTTCACCTTGCCCGGCATGATCGACGAACCGGGCTGCAGGTCCGGCAGGGCGATCTCGGCGAGACCGGTGCGGGGGCCGGAGCCCATCCAGCGCAGGTCGTTCGCGATCTTGGTCAGGCCCACGGCGATCGTGCGCAGCTGTCCGGAGGTCTCCACGACGCCGTCGCGGGCGCCCTGCGCCTCGAAGTGGTCCCGCGCCTCGGTCAGCGGCAGCCCGGTCGTCCGCGCCACCTCGGCGATCACCGCCGCCGAGAAGCCGGGCGGGGTGTTGATCCCCGTGCCGACCGCGGTGCCGCCCAGCGGCAGCTCCGCCAGCCGGGGCAGCGAGGCCCGCAGCCGCTCCACCCCGTACCGGACCTGCGCCGCGTAGCCGCCGAACTCCTGGCCCAGGGTCACCGGCGTGGCGTCCATCAGATGCGTGCGGCCGGACTTCACGACGTCCGCGAACTCCGCGGCCTTGCGCTCAAGCGACGCCGCCAGGTGCTCCAGCGCCGGGACCAGGTCACCGGTCACCGCGGCGGTCGCGGCGATGTGCAGGGAGGAGGGGAAGACGTCGTTGGAGGACTGGCTGGCGTTGACGTGGTCGTTGGGGTGCACGTCGCGGCCGAGCCGCTCGCTCGCCAGGGTTGCGATGACCTCGTTGGCGTTCATGTTGGACGAGGTGCCGGAACCGGTCTGGAAGACGTCGATCGGGAAGTGCCCGTCCCAGCGCCCCCCGGCCACCTCCGCGGCGGCCTCCTGGATCGCCTCCGACACGTCCTTGTCCAGGACGCCCAGCTCCGCGTTGACCTTGGCCGCGGCCGCCTTGATCCGGGCGAGCGCCTCGATGTGGGACCGCTCCAGCCCGCGTCCGCTGATGGGGAAGTTCTCCACCGCGCGCTGGGTCTGCGCGCGCCACTTGGCGTGGGCCGGGACGCGCACCTCGCCCATCGAGTCGTGCTCGACGCGGTACTCGCGCTCGTCCTCTGCGTCCTGCTCGGGCATGGCCGGAATTCCTTCCATCGCGGACATCGTCGGGCGTACCGGGTACTTCCCAGTAGAACCCCGACCCCTCGGTAGGACAGTGGCGCGGGACGTTTCATTCCCCCCGGTGGCCGCCCGGAAGGCGGCCAGAACGGACCGGGGAACCAGGCGGCCCGGCACCGCGCACGCGGTGCCGGGCCGCCTCGGACGGGTCACGCCCCCGGGCGCACCGGGATGCTGGTGAACGTCGGCGCGGGCGCCGGGTCCGTGAAGAAGTCGTTGCCCTTGTCGTCGACGACGATGAAGGCCGGGAAGTCCTCGACCTCGATCTTCCAGACCGCCTCCATGCCGAGCTCGGCGTACTCGACGACCTCGACCTTCTTGATGCAGTCCTGGGCCAGGCGCGCCGCCGGGCCGCCGATCGACCCCAGGTAGAAGCCGCCGTGCGCGGCGCACGCGTCGGTGACCTGCTTCGAGCGGTTGCCCTTGGCGAGCATGACCTTGGAGCCGCCCGCCGCCTGGAACTGCTCGACGTAGGAGTCCATGCGGCCGGCCGTGGTCGGGCCGAAGGAGCCGGAGGCATAGCCCTGCGGGGTCTTGGCCGGGCCCGCGTAGTAGACCGGGTGGTCGCGCAGGTACTGCGGCATCTCCTCGCCCGCGTCCAGCCGCTCCTTGATCTTGGCGTGCGCGATGTCGCGGGCGACGACCAGCGGGCCGGTCAGCGACAGCCGGGTCTTGACCGGGTACTTGGACAGCTCCGCCAGCACCTCGTCCATCGGCCGGTTGAGGTCGACGCGCACGACGTCCTCGTCCGACAGGTGCTCGTCGGTGGTCTCCGGCAGGTACTTCGCGGGGTCGGTCTCCAGCTGCTCCAGGAAGACGCCCTCGGCGGTGATCTTCGCGACGGCCTGGCGGTCGGCGGAGCAGGAGACGGCGATGGCGACCGGCAGGGAGGCGCCGTGGCGGGGCAGCCGCACCACGCGCACGTCGTGGCAGAAGTACTTGCCGCCGAACTGCGCGCCGATGCCGATCTTCTGGGTGAGCTCGAAGACCTTCTCCTCCAGCTCCTTGTCCCGGAAACCGTGGCCGGTCGGCGAACCCTCGGCCGGCAGCTCGTCCAGGTAGTGCGCGGAGGCGTACTTCGCGGTCTTCAGCGCGAACTCCGCGGAGGTGCCGCCGACCACGATCGCCAGGTGGTACGGCGGGCACGCGGCCGTGCCGAGCGAACGGATCTTCTCCTCCAGGAACTTCATCATGGAGGCCTCGTTCAGGACCGCCTTGGTCTCCTGGTAGAGGAAGGACTTGTTGGCCGAGCCGCCGCCCTTGGCCATGAAGAGGAACTTGTACGCGCCGCCGTCGGTCGCGTACAGCTCGATCTGCGCGGGCAGGTTCGAGCCGGTGTTCTTCTCCTCCCACATGGTCAGCGGGGCCATCTGGGAGTAGCGCAGGTTGAGCTTGGTGTAGGCGTCGAAGATGCCGTGCGAGAGGGCCGCCTCGTCGCCGCCCTGCGTGAGCACGTTCTGGCCGCGCTTGCCCATCACGATCGCGGTGCCGGTGTCCTGGCACATCGGCAGGACGCCGGCCGCGGCGATGTTGGCGTTCTTCAGCAGGTCCAGGGCGACGAAGCGGTCGTTGGGGGAGGCCTCGGGGTCGTCGAGGATCCGGCGCAGCTGGGCGAGGTGCGCCGGACGCAGGTAGTGGGAGATGTCGTGCATCGCCTCGGCGGCGAGCTTGCGCAGCGCCTCCGGCTCCACCTTGAGGAAGGTCCGGCCGTCGGCCTCGAAGGTGCTGACGCCCTCGGAGGTGACCAGACGGTACGGAGTGGTGTCCTCACCGAGGGGGAGCAAGTCGGTATAGGCGAACTCGGGCATAAGGGACATCCTCACTGGCGCTGCGTCATAGAAGCCCAACAAGCGTAGAACGTGCGCGGGGTACCGGATGTGTGAGGTGACCCTCACCGGCCCTAGTCGCGATCTATCGCGTTTGTGTACGGTAGTCGGGTGGATGAGTCGTCGCTCCAGAAGCGTGAACAGCACCCCGTGCGCCCCGTCGCCGAAGCCGATATCCGTGCGTCCGACGCGGACCGCGACCGGGTGGCCGACATCCTTCGCGATGCCCTCGCGGAGGGCCGTCTGACCACCGAGGAGCACTCCGAGCGGCTCGACGGGGTCTACGCGGCCAAGACCGTCGGCGAACTGGAGCCCTACGTCCGCGACCTCCCCGCGGGACGCGCCACGAGCGCACCCGCCCCGTCGCCCGGGGCGCACCACTGGGTGCCGGACGGCTCCGGGGAGAGCCCCAACCTGATCGGCATCCTCGGCGGTGCCGAGCGCAAGGGGCGCTGGCGGGTCGGCTCGAAGATCAACGCCGTCGCCATCATGGGCGGCGTCGTCATCGACCTCACCGAGGCCACCTTCACCAGCCCCGAGCTCGTCATCAACTGCACGGCCATCATGGGCGGCATCGAGATCAGGGTCCCGGAGAACGTGACCCTGCACGGCGGCGGCGTCGTGGGCATCATGGGCGGCTCCGACGTCAAGGCGTACGAGTCGCCCGACCCGCACGCCCCGGTCATCAAGGTGCAGGGCTTCGCCTTCTGGGGCGGCGTCGAGGCCAAGCCGCGCCGGGGCAAGCGTGTGAAGAAGAAGGGGCTCGGCCCCGCCGAACTCGACGGCTGACCGCGGCGCGGGTCAACTCCCGTGCCGCGCAAGGGGGTCGGCGGGGCGTGATGCCGGTGCCACGGAGGCGTGGCCCGGGCGGCGGCCCCGGCACGGTGCGCATGAACGCGCGCACAGCGGGTAGGGCAAGGGGACACGTCGCTCGCCGCAGCCCTCCTCACGCCGACAGACCCGTGGAGACGCACCGGCACCGCAGCGACGGGCAAGGGTGACACCAAGCCGAGCCGTCGTCAGGAGTATCCCGTGCTTCAACCGATCGAGCCCCCGGCAGCCTCCAGGTCCTCCCTGAGTCACCCCCGGGACCTGGGCGGCCCATGGCACTCGGAGGCGGCGTGCCGCAGTGACGAGGCGGGTCTGTTCTTCGCGCCTTCGAAGGAGCCGACCGCGGCGCGGCTGTCCCGGGAGGAGGCCGCCAAGCGGGTGTGCGCGCGCTGCCCGGTGATGCTGGAGTGCCGCGAACACGCGCTGCTCCAGCCGGAGCCCTACGGCGTGTGGGGCGGGATGACCGCCGCGGAGCGCAGGGTCGTACTGGCCCGGCGCCGCCGCCGTGAGGCGGAGCTGCAGCGGCCCGGGACGCGGATCGCCGCGGCCGGCTGAACGACAAGGGCCGGGACCCCGTCGCCACGGCGGGGTCCCGGTTCTCGTGTGCCGGTGCGCGGCGGCTGCCGCGGCGGCTCAGCGCGCGCGGTCGAAGTCGATGGTGCTGTAGGCGCGCAGCTTCGACAGCCGGTGCGTGGAGTCGATCTGGCGGATCGTGCCGGACTTCGAGCGCATGACCAGCGACTGGGTGATCGCGGTCTCGGCGCGGTACCGCACTCCGCGCAGCAGCTCGCCGTCGGTGATGCCGGTGGCGACGAAGAAGACGTTGTCGCCCTCGACCAGGTCGTCCGTGTGCAGGATCCGCTCCAGGTCGTGGCCCGCGTCCAGGGCGCGCTGCTTCTCCGCCTCGTCCTTCGGCCACAGCCGGCCCTGGATGGTGCCGCCCAGGCACTTGATCGCGCAGGCCGCGATGATGCCCTCGGGCGTGCCGCCGACGCCCATGAGCATGTCGACGCCGGTGCCCTCGCGGACGGCCATGATCGCACCGGCCACGTCGCCGTCGGAGATGAACTTGATCCGCGCGCCGGTCTCCCGGATCTCCTTGACGATGCCCTCGTGGCGGGGGCGGTCGAGGATGACCACCGTGACGTCCTCGGGGGCGCTGCCCTTCGCCTTGGCGACCCGGCGGATGTTGACCGAGGGCGGGGCGGTGATGTCGACGTAGTCGGCGGCCTCGGGGCCGGTGACCAGTTTGTCCATGTAGAAGACGGCCGAGGGGTCGTACATCGCGCCGCGGTCGGCGGCGGCGAGCACCGCGATGGCGTTGGGCATGCCCTTGGCGGTCAGGGTGGTGCCGTCGATCGGGTCCACGGCGATGTCGCACTCCGCGCCGGTCCCGTCGCCGATGCGTTCCCCGTTGAAGAGCATCGGGGCCTCGTCCTTCTCTCCCTCGCCGATGACGACGACGCCGTTCATCGACACGGTGGAGACGAGGGTGCGCATGGCCTTGACGGCGGCGCCGTCCGCGCCGTTCTTGTCGCCGCGCCCGACCCAGCGGCCGGCCGCCATGGCGGCGGCCTCGGTGACCCGGACGAGTTCCAGGGCGAGGTTGCGGTCGGGGGCCTCGGGATTCACCTCGAGTTGCGGCGGCAGGTTGTGGTTTTCATGCTGCTCGGTCATCACAGCGCACCTTTCTGTACGAGGACGGCCGGGATAAGAGGGTGTTACGACCTTATCCGGACCCCGCCAGGATGAGCAGGCCACCTGTCACATGAGCGGATTTCTGCCGGGTGCGACCCCGGGCGGACGGACGGTCCGGGGCATGGGGGACCATAGGGGGCGTGGCAAAGAAGCGCGGCACGGAAACACTGCGGGACATGGTGCTCTCGATGGCGGCGATCGGCGTCGTCGCCGGGGGCATCTGGCTCTTCATCCCGCACGACGAGAACCACGACCCCGTCAAGGTGGTCGGCTACCGGGTCGAGCTCGACCAGGCACGGCGCGACGCCCCGTACCAGGTGGCGGCCCCGGTGGGGCTCGGCGAGGACTGGCGGGCGACCTCGGTGACGTACGAGTCCACCGACCCGGGGGCGGTGCGGTGGCACCTGGGCTTCGTCGACCCGAAGAACGAGTACGCGGCCGTCGAGCAGAGCAACGAGGCCGCCGAGAAGTTCGTCGCGCTGAAGAGCCACGAGGCGAAGCGGGTGGGGACCCGCAGCGTCGGCGGTGAGACCTGGCAGCGCTACGAGGGCCACAAGTACGACGCGCTGGTGCGCGAGGAGGGCGGGGTGACCACGATGGTCACCGGCACGGCCCCGATGGCCCGGCTCGCGGAACTGGCCGCCGCGCTCGAAGAGCGGGGCGGCCGCCAGGGCTGAACCCCGACCCCTGAACCACGTCACCGCCACCGGCAGGGCCGGTGGCGGTGACGGTCGTCGTCAGACGGTGGTGACGACCTCGTCGTACGCCAGGCGCGGGCCGCGCTCGCGCCAGGCGTTCTCGCCCGGCTTGCCGATGTTGACCACGGCCAGCACGGAGTGGTCGCCGTCGGGGAAGAAGTCCTTGTCGATGGCGTCGGCGTCGTAGCCGGTCATCGGTCCGGCGGCCAGGCCCGCGGCGCGCACGCCCAGGATGAAGTAGCCGACCTGCAGGGCGGCGTTGAAGCCGGCGGACGCCTCACGCACCGGGCGCTCGGCGAAGAGCACCTCCTTGGCCTGCGGGAAGGACGGGAACTGGGCCGGCAGCTCCTCGTGGAACTCGTTGTCGGCGGCCAGGACCGCGACCAGCGGCGCCGTGGCGGTCTTCGCACGGTTGCCCTCGTTCATGTGGCCCACCAGACGCTCGCGGGCCTCGGGGGAGCGCACCAGCACGACGCGCAGCGGCTGCTGGTTGTAGGCGGTCGGGGCGTACTTGACCAGGTCGTACACGGCCTGGACCTGCTCGTCGGTCACCGGTTCGTCGGTGAAGGCGTTGGCGGTGCGCGCTTCGAGGAAGAGGAGGTTCTGGGCGGCGGTGTCGAGCTGGAGCGTCATCGGTACCTCTGTGGGGATGTGGAACCGCGCCCTGGGGAGGGGCGCGCCGGAACACTCCCCTCAGCATAGATGAAATTTCAACTAAACTTTCAACTATTCGGACGTGAAGCGGCTCACGCCGCCCGCACCCCGCTCACCCGGTCACTCCTCCTCCACGGCCTCCGGCCCCTGCCCGGCGCCGCCGCCGGACTCCTCCGCCAGGGCCGCGTCCAGCCGGGCGCGGGCGCCCTCCAGCCAGTCGCGGCACACCTTGGCGAGCTGCTCCCCCCGTTCCCACAGGGCGAGGGACTCCTCGAGCGTGGAGCCGCCGGCCTCCAGACGGCGAACGACGTCGACGAGCTCGTCGCGGGCCTGCTCGTACCCCAGCGTGTCCTGATCTGCCATGGCACCAGCCTAGGGCCGCCCTCCGACACGGCGGCCGGGCGCGCGGCGGCCGGCCCGGGAACGGCGCGCCGGCGGTCAGCGCGTGACGCGGACGGTGAACTCGCCCTCGGCCACCCGGGCGCGCAGCTTCTCCTCCTCGGCCACCTCGTCCGCGGCGCGCACGACCTGACCGTCCTCACGCTGCAGCACCGCGTACCCGCGCTGCAGCGTGGCGGCGGGGGAGAGCGCCACGACCCGGGCCCGGGTGTGCGCCAGCTCGTCCTCCGCCCGGTCCAGCCGGTGCCGCAGATGGCGGCGGGAGCGCTCCAGCAGCGCCGTGACCTGCTCGGCGCGCTCGTCGACCATCAGATGGGGCCGTGCCATGCACGGCCGGCTCACCGCCGCGGCCAGCCCCCGCTCCTCCCGGTCCAGCAGCCCGCGCATCACCCGCAGCGACCTTTGCCGCAGCTGCTCGACCCGGGCCAGCTCCTCGCCCACGTCCGGCACGACCCGCTTGGCCGCGTCGGTCGGCGTCGAGGCGCGGAGATCGGCCACCAGGTCCAGCAGCGGGGTGTCCGGCTCGTGCCCGATCGCCGACACCACGGGCGTACGGCACTCCGCGACCGTCCGCACCAGCCGCTCGTCCGAGAACGGCAGCAGGTCCTCCACGCTGCCGCCGCCCCGCGCCACGATGATCACGTCGACCTCGGGGTGCGCGTCCAGCCCGCGCACCGCCTCGATCACCTGGGGCACCGCGTACGCGCCCTGGACGGGCACGTTGCGCACCTCGAAGCGGACCGCGGGCCAGCGCAGTCGCGCGTTCTCCAGCACGTCCCGCTCGGCGGCCGACGCCCGGCCGCAGACCAGCCCGATCAGCTGCGGCAGGAACGGCAGCGGCCGCTTGCGCTCCCGTGCGAACAGGCCCTCGCCCGCCAGCCGCTTCTTCAGCTGCTCCAGCCGCAGCAGCAGGTCGCCGACGCCTATCGGGCGGATCTCCGCCGCGCGCAGCGACAGCTGACCGCGCGGTGCGTACCACTCCGGCTTGGCGTGCACCACGACCCGGGCGCCCTCGCCGACCGCCCCGTCGAAGGCGTCGAAGACCGCCCGGCGGCAGGTGACGCTGAGCGAGATGTCGTGCGACGGGTCGCGCAGCGTCAGGAACACCACGCCCGCGCCCGGGCGCCGTGACAACTGGGTGATCTGCCCCTCGACCCACACCGGGCCGAGCCGGTCGACCCAGCCGCCGATCAGCCGGGACACCTCGCCGACAGGGATCGGCGCCTCCGCGGACGTGTTCACAGCCATACGCCGAGACTAGCCCCCGCCACGGACAGTGACGCCCCTCCCGTCCGACCCGAATGGCACGCCCCGCTGTCCCCCCGCCCGGCCGCCGCGCAGGCTGGGGGCAACCCGGTAAACCGCTGACGTCGGTGACGCCGGCGTCACCGACAGGTCCCGGGAGTTCCCATGCGCCGACCCGGCCGGTACGGCTGGACCCCGTCCGAACGCCCGCCGCGCGTCCACGCCGGGCTCCGCGTGGGCCGCTACGGCCCCGGCTGCGGCTGTTTCAGCTGCCTTCCCCTGGCGGGCGCCGCCCTCGCGACCGGGTGGGCGCTCGCCGCCCGCCGTGCCGCCCGGGGCCCGCGGGGCTGCCGCTGAGCGCCGTGCCCGCTCCCGTGCCGTCCGCGCGTGCGCCCCGCGGCGCTCCGGCACCGCCTCCGCACCCCCGTCCGGACCACCCGGGGCAGCGATGGGGCCGCGTCCGGGCCCCGTACGATGGGCACATGACCGCTACGACTTCCCGCCGCGTCCTGCTCGCCGCCCCGCGAGGCTACTGCGCGGGTGTGGACCGTGCCGTGATCGCCGTCGAGAAGGCCCTGGAGCAGTACGGGGCCCCCGTGTACGTCCGCCACGAGATCGTCCACAACAAGTACGTCGTGCAGACCCTGGAGCGGAAGGGCGCGATCTTCGTCGAGCAGACGGAGGAGGTGCCGCCCGGGTCGATCGTCATGTTCTCCGCCCACGGCGTCGCCCCGGTCGTCCACGAGGAGGCCGCCAAGGGGCGGCTCGCCACGATCGACGCGACCTGCCCGCTGGTCACCAAGGTCCACAAGGAGGCCGTGCGGTTCGCAGGCGAGGACTACGACATCCTCCTGATCGGCCACGAGGGCCACGAGGAGGTCATCGGCACCTCCGGCGAGGCCCCCGATCACATCACCCTGGTCGACGGCCCCGGCGACGTCGAGAAGGTCGAGGTCCGCGACCCGTCCAAGGTCGTCTGGCTCTCCCAGACCACGCTCTCCGTGGACGAGACGATGGAGACCGTCGACGCGCTCAAGGAGAAGTTCCCGCTGCTGATCTCGCCGCCGAGCGACGACATCTGCTACGCCACGCAGAACCGTCAGCTCGCCGTGAAGCAGATGGGCGCCGAGGCCGAACTGGTCATCGTCGTCGGCTCGCGCAACTCCTCCAACTCCGTGCGCCTGGTCGAGGTCGCCAAGCTGGCCGGGGCCCGTGCCTCGTACCTGGTGGACTTCGCCGACGAGATCGACGAGGCGTGGCTGGACGGCGTGTCCACCGTCGGTGTCACCTCCGGCGCCTCCGTGCCCGAGGTGCTCGTCGAGCAGGTGCTGGAGTGGCTGGCCGCCCGCGGCTTCGAGGACGTGGAGATCGTCAAGGCCGCCGAGGAGTCGATCACCTTCTCGCTGCCCAAGGAGCTCCGCCGGGACCTGCGCGCCGAGGCCGCCGAACTGATGCGGGGCGGCACCTCCGAGGGGTGACCGACCGTGCCACGTCGTAGCGTTGGGGCATGAGCGTTTTCGGTGTGGACATCGGCGGATCGGGCATCAAGGGTGCCCCGGTCGACCTCGGGCGTGGTGACTTGGCGGAGGAGCGCTTCAAAGTGCTCACTCCCCATCCCGCGACCCCCGACGCCGTCGCGGAGTGCGTGAAGCAGGTCGTCGACCACTTCGGGTGGACGGGCCCCGTCGGGGCCACCTTCCCCGGAGTGGTCACGCACGGCATGACACGCACGGCGGCGAACGTCGACAAGGGCTGGATCGACATGGACGCCGCCGGGCTCCTGTCCCAGAAGGTCGGCTGCGCGGTGACCCTGCTCAACGACGCGGACGCCGCGGGCATGGCCGAGATGGAGTACGGGGCGGGCCGTGGCCGCAAGGGCACGGTCATCGTGCTCACCCTCGGCACCGGCATCGGCAGCGCCGTCTTCGTCGACGGCAACCTGCTGCCCAACACCGAACTGGGCCACCTCGAACTGCACGGCCACGACGCCGAGACGAAAGCCTCCACCAAGGCCAAGGACGACGAGGGCCTCACCTGGGAGCACTGGGCGAAGCGCCTGCACAAGTACCTCACCCACGTCGAGATGCTCTTCTCGCCCGAGCTGTTCATCCTCGGCGGCGGGGTCAGCCGCAAGGCCGACAGGTTCCTGCCGCTCCTGACCGGCATCAGGGCCGAGATCGTGCCGGCCGCGCTGCAGAACAACGCGGGCATCGTCGGCGCGGGCATGGCGGCGGCCGCCGTCCGCTCCTGACCGCGGCGGCCGGCGGGAGGCGGCCGGTGGAGGGCGGCGCTCAGCGGCGCCGTTCGCGCATCACATAGGCCACCTTCCGCGCGGCCGCGATCACCGCGGCACCGACCGTGCCCCCGTACAACCAGCCCGTCTGGGTGGCGAGCCCGGTCAGCAGGCCCATCAGGTGGCCCGTGAAGCCCCCGCCGTCGCCGCCGGCCGTCACGGCCAGCGCGATGGTGAAGGCGATGGGCGCGCTGACCGGCGCCGCCGACAGGTCGTACGGCCGTACGAACGCCCCGGCGGCGAGGCAGGCCAGCAGGAAGACGACCCCGAAGAGGGTGCCGGGCTCGCCCGTGATCAGCGAGTCCGCGGCGCCGCCGGCGAGCGCGGTCAGCGTGATGAAGACGCCCGTGCCCAGTCCGGTCAGCCGGGGCTCCGTCCGGCGCAGCCGCGCCACCCGCAGCAGCAGCGGCCCCCGGGGCAGACCGCCCCGGACGGCGGTCGCGCCCTGCGGGCGACGCTGCGGGCGGACCGGCCGCGGCAGCGGGGAGGCGGCGGTGGGTGCACCGCTGTTCTTGTGGGGTGTGCGCGCACTGTGTTGCTCCACGCACCCAACGTAGGCGCCGAGGAGGGGGGAAACGGGGGCAGGACACGACTTTTCACCGCCGCAGGGGGCCACTGGGGGCGCGGCCCGTCCCGGAGCCGGTGCGTTCCGTAGACTGGTGGATCGGTCCGCCGGTCGCCCGCCCGGGCGTGGCGGCCCATTCCACCCACCTCTCGCTACGGGAAGTCGTCACGTGTCGCTCACGATCGGAATCGTCGGCCTGCCGAACGTCGGCAAGTCGACCCTGTTCAACGCCCTGACCAAGAACGACGTGCTGGCGGCCAACTACCCGTTCGCCACGATCGAGCCCAACGTGGGCGTCGTCGGTGTCCCCGACCCCCGTCTGGACAAGCTCGCCGAGATCTTCGCCTCGCAGCGCAAGCTCCCGGCGACCGTGGACTTCGTGGACATCGCCGGCATCGTCCGCGGCGCCAGCGAGGGCGCGGGCCTGGGCAACAAGTTCCTCGCGAACATCCGCGAGTCCGACGCGATCTGCCAGGTCATCCGGGCCTTCGTCGACCCGGACGTGGTCCACGTCGACGGCAAGGTGTCCCCCAAGGACGACATCGAGACGATCAACACCGAGCTGATCCTCGCCGACCTGCAGACCATCGAGAAGGTCGTGCCGCGGCTGACCAAGGAGGTCCGCCTCCAGAAGGAGAAGGCGCCGGTGCTCGCCGCCGTCCAGGAGGCCCAGCAGATCCTCGAGGACGGCCGCACCCTGTTCTCCGCCGGCATCACCGCCGGCACGGAGAAGGGCCGGCTGCTGCACGAGCTGCACCTGATGACCACCAAGCCCTTCCTGTACGTCTTCAACGTCGACGAGGACGAGCTGACCGACGAGGCCTTCAAGGCCGAGCAGCGCGCCCTGGTCGCCCCGGCCGAGGCGATCTTCCTCAACGCCAAGATCGAGTCCGAGCTCATCGAGCTCGAGGACGACGAGGCCCTGGAACTGCTGCAGTCCATGGGCCAGGAGGAGCCGGGCCTGGCGACCCTCGCCCGGGTCGGCTTCGACACCCTCGGCCTGCAGACGTACCTGACCGCGGGCCCCAAGGAGGCCCGCGCCTGGACGATCAAGAAGGGCGCCACCGCCCCCGAGGCCGCCGGTGTCATCCACACCGACTTCCAGAAGGGCTTCATCAAGGCGGAGATCGTCTCCTTCGGCGACCTGGTGGAGGCCGGCTCCATCCCCGAGGCCCGCGCCAAGGGCAAGGCCCGCATGGAGGGCAAGGACTACGTCATGCAGGACGGCGACGTCGTGGAGTTCCGCTTCAACGTCTGACCTGCCGTTCCCTCCGGTGTCACGGGCCGGGCCCCCCGGGGTCCGGCCCTTCGTCGTTTCGCGCGTACATGCCAGGCGATGGTCGGCGGATGTACGGGAGGCCGCCGGATGGTGAATCGTTTCGGTCGCGGGGATGCACAGTGTGTGCAGGTCCTTTTGGGATGTGTGGGACGCGGGGTGGAATCGGCGCATCCCGGCTCCGAGATGTGAGGAAACGATGGCGTCCCTCGGCAGGCTCTACTCGATGTTCGACGACGTGGTACTCCCGGAGGAGATCCCGTACGCCCAGATGAGCGTCTGGGAGCAGAGGTTCCTCTACCTCGTGGCGCGTCACCACGTGAACGGCACCGGCGCCCTCGTCGAGCTGGGCTCGGGCGGCGGTGGCTCCACCTACGCCATCGCCAAGGGGCTGCGGGAGAACCCCGCGTTCGACGAGCAGAAGGGCCGGCTGCACGCCTTCGACTTCTTCCGCGTGGGCAAGGGAACCTTCGCCACGCAGCGGTTCTTCAAGGCGGGCAAGGCGCCGGAGGGCGACAGCTCCTTCCGGGAGGACTTCGAGGCGGCGCTGGCCCCGTTCATGGGGTTCATCGAGGTCCACGCCGGCGACATATGGACCACCTCCGACCCGGAGGACAAGAGCCCCATCGAGTTCCTGCACGTCGACATCGCCAAGACGGCGCGGGTGTTCCGGTGCGTGGCGGAACGTTTCCTCCCGCGCCTGGAGCCCGGTGCGGTCGTGCTGCACCAGGACTTCGCGAGCCCCCGCCTGCCGTGGCTGCACCACAGCACCGGCGCCCTGCTCCCGTACATCGAGATCGCCGGTGCGCCGATCCGTTCCACCCTCGCCTTCGAGGTCGTCCGGCCGGTCCCGGCCGAGCTGCTGGAACGCATCGCCAAGGACGACCACACGGTGGACGAGAAGCTGGCCCTGATCACCGCGGTGCAGGACCAGGTCGACCTCGACCACACCGGACGGGTCCCCTTCAAGCAGGTCCTGGAGCTGGCCAAGGCGTACGTGTGCCACTACGCGGGCGACCACCAGCGCGCCTGGAAGATCGCCAAGCCGCTGCTGAAGGACCCGTACCTCTCGGAGACCCGCGCCGACCACTTCGCCCAGCTCCAGCGCGCCCTCGACCAGGAGGCCGCCCCCGCGCCGTCCCGGGTGCGGCGGCTGCTGCGCAAGGTGACGGGCGGCTGACCGCCCTCCCGCAGGTCACAGCACGGCGACGGAAACCGCGCACCGGGGGGTGCCGGCGGGTGCCGCGGGCCACCATGGCGGGCATGCGTACACGCCTCAGCACCGGAGTGCTCCTCGCGGCCGTGCTCCTCGCGGTCCCCGCCTGCAGCTCCGGCACCGACGACTCCGGCAGCAAGCCCGACGCCGGTGGCACGCCGTCCGTCGCGGCGTCCGGTTCGAAGGTGCCGGACATCAGCGAGGGCATCCCCGAGGAGCCGACCGGGGCCCGGCGCGCGGCGCTGCTCGCCGCGCTCAAGGCCGTCGACCCGGCCCTGGCGGCCGACGCGGACAAGGCCGTCGCCAACGCGCGTCAGCAGTGCGCCACCATCACCGGCGGCGGCAACGCGGTGGCCGCCGCGCAGTCGCGCTTCGGCAGCGCCGGCCACCAGCTCACCGAGGAACAGGCCAAGGCCGTCAACGAGGTGCTGGAGCAGACGCTCTGCACGTCCTGAGCCGCCCCGCCCCGCCCCGGTCTACGGGGACGGGGCGGCGGCCACCGGGTTGATGCTGTCGAAGCAGACCAGGCCCCGGGCCTGCGACAGCAGGAACGAGCCGCTGTAGGCGTCCACGGTGATCTCGGCGTCGAAGGACCCGCTCCGCAGCCACCGTGCGTCCGCCGGGAGGAAGCCGGCCAGCCGGCCCGGCAGCACGGACAGGCTCGCCGGGCGGAAGTCGTGGTGCGCGGTGAGCGCGGCGACCCGGCCGTCCGTGAGGGCGGCGACGCCGACCACCCGTACGTCCGAAGGACCGGGGACCGACCTGCCGTCGTTGCCCGCGACCAGGTCGTACCCCAGCCAGTGGGCGCCGTGGAGCCGACCCAGCAGCGGGAAACGCCGCTCCAGCGGGGCGGTGTCCGTCCGTACCGGGCCCTCCGCGGCCTCGCGCCGCTCCGCCTCCGGACGCCGCGAGCCGCACCCGGCCGCGAGCACCGCCGCACCCGCGGCCAGCACCGTCCGTCGTGTCGTCATGCGCCCGCCCCCTGACGGCCCGCTTCGATCGCCGGGTTCTCCAGCGTCGTCCAGAAGGCGGCGTCCGGCTCCGGCGGCAACGGAGGGGAGCCGAGGTCGGCGTGGAGCGCGGCGCGCCAGCCGGGGGAGATCCGGGAGCGGACGTCGGCGGTCCTCACCAGCGCCCGGTGGGGCAGGTCGGTGAGCAGCAGCACGAAGCACATGACGGCCTGTGTGCGGACGCCGTCGTGGTGGGCGGACGCCTCGCGGCGGACCTGGCGCAGCCTGAGCCCGAGCGGACCGGTGCCGGTGAGCCCGACGGTGCGGCCGCCGTCGAGGGTGTCCAGGGCGGCGGCGACCTCGGGGTACCTTGCCAGGCCGGACTCTTCGGCGAGCCGGCGCATCTGCCGGGCCGCGGCGGTGGCGACCGTCGCGCGGGGGAGCGTGGCCACGAGTGCGCCGAGACCGCCCAGCGTGCGCACGTGGACGGCGCGCAGCGGCTCCTCGGAGCCGCGCGGCGGCAGCGGCGGCAGCGAGGCGTCGTCGGAGGAGGGCAGCGGGTCCGAGGGATCGCCCCACTCGGGGTGGGCGCGCTCGGAGTCGTCCCACTCCAGGACGCCGTCGCTGACGACGGGCCAGGTCCGGCCGCCCTGGAAGGGCAGCCCGCGCTCCAGGCTGTCGGCGACGTCGCCCAGGTACGCGCCCAGCGACGGGGCGTGGCCGAAGTCGGTGCCGGACCCGTCGAAGAAGCGGCCGACCGCGCCGAAGGACGCGCCGGGGCGGCAGTCCACGGTCAGGCCGTCCGCGGTGATGGCGTAGGAGGCGAACTGCACGAAGCGGTGGTGCCAGTAGGCGCCGTCGTTCTCCGCCTCGTCCTCGTCGAGGACCTCGGCCAGCATGCCGCGCAGGAAACCGGACCGCTCCTCGCATCCGTGGGTGCCCAGCAGACCGTCGTGCGTCGGCAGGAGGAAGTCCTCGTCCGCCCCGTCGTGCCGGCGCAGCGTGGCCACCAGGTCCGGCGGGAAGGTGACGCCCATGCGCCGCTGCACCGCGGCGATCTCCTCCCGCGGCGCCGGCGGGTGGAGCATGGCGAACGTCGCCGGGGCGTGGGTGCCCAGCCAGAAGTCGATGCGGTCCCAGGCCTGTTCGGCCGCTTCGGCGGACATCGTGCTCCCCCTCGGTGTCGGCGCCCCGCTGGCAGAACCCTAACGGTGGCCGCCGACAGCGGGTCGCGGAGGCCGGGATATATTCGCGCGGCCGTTCGCCACGCCACCCGCCCGTGAGGAGCCGTTCCGTGCAGCCTCCGCCGTATCCGTCGTACCCCCTCCAGCCGGCGCTCCCGCCCGCGGCGCAGCGGGCGCCGCTGAACGGGCTCGCCGTCGCCGCGCTGGTGACCGGGCTGCTGTGCATGCTGCCGGTGGTCGGCGTCGTGCTGGGGACGATCGCTCTGGTGCAGATCAAACGGACGGGCGCGCGCGGCAAGGGCATGGCCGTCACCGGCCTGGTGCTGTCGGCCGTCGGCACGCTGCTGTGCGCCCTGGTGCTCGCCGGCGGGGCCGCCGCGTTCGTCAAGAGCTTCAAGGAGGGCGTCAGGGAAGGGGCGCGGGACGACGGCGCCTTCTCGCTGCGCCGGGGCGACTGCTTCGACACCCCCGGCGGCGACCTGGAGGCCCCGACCACCGACATGGACACCGTGTCCTGCGCACAGGGGCACGCCGGCGAGGTGGTCGGGACCTTCCGGCTGCCCGGGCCCCAGGGCTACCCGGGCGACACGGAGCTCAAGGACCTCGTGGAGGACCGCTGCCAACGGCTGTCCGACACCTACGCCATGGACAGCTGGGCGGTGCCGGCGGACGTCAGGGTGTACTACTACGCCCCGGACCGGGGGACCTGGAAGCTCGGGGACCGGGAGGTGACCTGCGTGTTCGGCAAGGAGAAGGGCGTGCTCAAGGGCTCCCTGCGGCAGGACGCGAGCACGCTCGACGCGCACCAGGTCGCCTATCTGAAGGCCGCCAACGTCCTCAACGAGGCCATGGCGAAGGGGCCGGAGGAGGAGTACGTCGAGGACGACCTCGAGGGCTACCGCACCTGGGCCGGCGAGGTCTCGGTCGCCCTCGCCGCCGAGGCCCGGGCGCTGGACGCCCACGACTGGCCGGCCGGTGCCGAGCAACCGGTCGCCGCGCTCGTGGCGGAGGCCGGGAAGTCACGCGCGCACTGGGCCAAGGCCGCCGTGGCGAAGGACGCGGACGCCTACTACGAGCACTACGAGGCGGCGGACTCGCACAGCGGCCACGAGGAGGCCGTCAGGGCGCGGGAGGCGCTGGGGCTGGCCACGACGGTCGCGGCGGCGAACCCTTCGGTGTGACCAGCCCCGACTCGTAGGCGTAGACGACCAGTTGAGCACGGTCGCGGGCGCCCAGCTTGGTCATCGCCCGGCTGACGTGGGTCTTGGCGGTGAGCGGGCTGATGACCATCCGCCCGGCGACCTCGTCGTTGCTGAGCCCGCGGGCGACGAGCGCGAGCACCTCGCGCTCCCGGTTGGTCAGCGCCTCCAGGCCCGCCGCGTGCGTGGCGTCGGGCGGCCGCGCGACGAACTCGCCGATCAGCCTGCGGGTGATGGCGGGGGAGAGCAGGGCGTCGCCGCGCTCGGCGACGTGGATGGCCTGGACGAGGTCGGCGGGTTCGGTGTCCTTCAGCAGGAATCCGCTGGCGCCGGCGCGCAGCGCGTCGAAGACGTACTCGTCCAGGCCGTAGTTGGTCAGGATGACCACGTGGACGCCGGCCAGCCGCGGATCGGCGGCGATCAGCCGGGTCGCGCCGATCCCGTCGAGCACGGGCATCTGGACGTCGAGGAGCACCACGTCGGGCACGTGGCGCCGGGCGAGTTCGACGCCCTGCTGACCGTCGCCCGCCTCGGCCACCACCTCGATGCCGTCCTCGGCGTCGAGGAGGGCTCGGAATCCCGCCCGCATCAGCGCCTGGTCGTCGACGATCAGCACGCGGATCACGACACCTCCTCCAGCGGCGCCCCGGCCGCCCCGGGCGCCGTCCTGCCGTCGGCCGCCGGCAGTGCGTCCAGGGGGAGTTCGGCCCGCACGGAGAAGCCGCCCTCGGGCCGCGGCCCGGCGTGCAGCCGCCCGCCGAGCGCGGTCACCCGCTCCCGCATCCCGGTCAGCCCGACCCCGGGCACCGGGCCGTCGCCGGGTGCCGAGGTGCCGTCGTCGTCGATCTGGACGACCAGTTCCCGGTCGCCGTACTCGATGCGGACGGTGGCGCGGGGCTCAGGACCGGCGTGCCGGGTGACGTTGGTGAGCGCCTCCTGCACGATGCGGTAGGCGGCCCGGTCGACCCCGTCGGCCAGCGGCCGTTCCCGTCCGCCGACCGTGACGCTGGTGGGCAGACCGGCCGTGCGCGAGCGCTCCACCAGGTCCTCGATCCGGTCCAGCCCGTGGCCGCCGCCGGTGCCGCGCAGCACCTCCAGGGTCGCGCGCAGCTCCCGCATCGCCTCCCCGCTCGCCTCCTGGATCGCCAGCAGCGCGGCGGGCACCTCCTCGCCGCGCTTGCGGGCCAGGTGGACGGCGACCCCGGCCTGCAGCTTGATGATCGAGATGCTGTGGGTGAGCGAGTCGTGCAGCTCCCGGGCGATCCGCAGCCGTTCCTCGCCGGCCCGGCGCAACGCCGCCTCCTCGCGGGTGCGTTCGGCGTCCAGCGCCCGCCGCTCCAGCTGCTCCAGGTAGGCCCGGCGGTGCCGGCCCACCACGGCCATGGCGACCGAGGCCAGGAACCAGCCGAGCAGCAGCGCGGTGGACTGCGCAGAGGTCGGCGCGGGCTGCCCGGAGGCGAGGTAGCCGGTGAGGAACGCCAGGGCCGACAGCTGCACCGGCAGCCGCTTCCCGCCCGACCTGACCGCCATGTGGACCGCGACCAGCACGGGGAACGCCGCCGAGGGGCCGGGGTGCACCCGCAGCGCGTACGCCAGCATGCAGCCCGTGCACAGCAGCAGTGCCGCCGCCGGCCGGCGGCGGCTCCCGGCGACCGCCAGCGCGCCCACCAGGCCCAGCGCCAGGTCGAGGGCGTTCGAGGGGCGCGGCACCCCGGGCAGCAGCAGGACGTCGACGGCCAGGACGACGCCGATCACCGCGTCGAAGGCGACGCCACGCCGCCCCCGCAGCCCGGCCCACCCCTGACGCCCGATCAGCGTGCCACCCATGCCCGCACCCTACGCCGCCCAGCGGGGCGGCACGTCCTCCCCGAAGACGGCTCCGCGGCTACTCCCGGTGGAGTAGTCCCGCCTACGGCCCCGGCGCCCGGAGCAGTGGCATCCCCCTTCCCCCGGAGGACGACCGGCGGGACCCCGGGCGGCCACCATCGACCCGTCGAGAACACCGCCGTCCACGAGCCGTCAGCGAGGAGGCCCGGCCATGGCCACGCCCTTCCGTCTCACCACTCCCGCGCCACCCGGCGACGCCACGGGCCGTACCGCCGAGGTCTACGCCCAGCTCGCCGCCGACTTCGGCATCGGCCGCGCACCGACCTTCGTCGCGCTGTCGGCCGCCCCCGACCTGCTCGCGGCGACCTGGGCCGTGCTGCGCGAGTCGCTGCTGGCCGGCCGCGTGCCGCGCACCGACAAGGAGCTCGTCGCCCTGGGGGTGTCGGCGGCGAACCGCTGCCCCTTCTGCGTGGACGCGCACACCGTCCTGCTGCACGCCACGGGTGACCACCGCCTCGCCGAGACGGTCGCCCGCGGCGGCACGCCGGACGACCCCGCCCAGGCCGCGCTGGTCGCCTGGGGCGGGGCGACCGCGACCCCCGGCGCCCCCGCGGCCGTGGCATACCCCTTCGGCCCGCAGGACGCGCCGGAGTTCATCGGCACCGCGCTCGCCTTCCACTTCGTCAACCGGATGGTGTCCGCCCTGCTGACCGAGGACATGCTCCCCGGCGGACTGCAGCGGCTGCGGCTGGTGCGCAGCCTGGGTGGCCGGGCCCTGGCCCGCACCGTCCGCCGGCCGCTGCCGCCGGGGGCCAGCCTGCCCCTGCTGCGCGGCCCGGCCGGACCCGCGCCGGAGTGGGCCGCGGACGCCCCGGTGGGCACCGCC
>NZ_JARAVL010000072.1:0-20826 GCF_033792725.1 Streptomyces sp. PA03-5A
GCGCCACGAGCGCCCCGCCGCGGCAGGCCGGCACCGCGCCGCCCGCGACGGCCTCCGGCGGCCCCACCGGGCGGCCGGCCCCCGGCGGTTCTGCGTCCGCCCCGTCCCCACCGGCGACCGGTGCGCCGGCATACCTGGTGGTGAGTGCGGTCGAACGCACGGCGGCCGCAGACCGCTGGTGCGAGGAGGTCACCGTCACCTTCGCCAACACCGGGGACCGAGCCGCGACGACGGGCACCGTCACCTTCGGCACGCACGTCATCGGCCTGCTGGGCGTCGACTGGGCCACGCTGCGCAGCAGCCGTGCCGCGCCGGTGCCGGTCCCCGGCGGCGGCAGCACGAAGCGCACCTGGGAGGTCTGCGTCGAGGCGTGGCGGGTGCCGCTGGGCATGCACGTCGAGACCCGGGACGTCTCGGTCGCGGACTCCTGAACGCCGGTACGCCCCGGGCACGCGGAGGCGGGGGCCGGCCCGTCCCGGGACCGGCCCCCGCCTCCCCGGGGAGGAGCGGTGGTGCGCTCAGCCGGCCAGGTAGGAGCGGATCTGGCCGAGGGTGCCGGTGTCGCTGAGGAACCCGATGTGGGTCGTGCACGCCACCAGGTGGTTGTTCGCGCCGCTCAGCGGGGTGCTGGTGTACGGGATGATGATCCCGTCGCACGGCGAGTACCAGGTCGCGTAGACCGTGCTGCCCGGCGTCTCGTCACCGCTGCTGATGGTGCGCACCGGACGCACCTGCCTGCTCACGGACGCGGCGCGCACCGCCGCGGCGGCCGGTGCGACCGTGCTGCGCACCGACGGCGTACGGGCCGAGGCGCGGGTCCCGCTCGCGGCACTGCACCGCACCCTGCTGCCGGTCGCCCCGCGCGTGCGGGCCGTGCCGGGACCGTACGGCGTGGCGCTGGCGGAACTCCTCGCCGGGCGGGTGCCCGTCGGGGGCGAACTCGCGCTGGGCGCCGCGCTGTCCGGCCTGGTGGCCGGACTCGCCCGCCCGGCACCGCTGCTGTGGTGCGTGGACGACGCGCAGTGGCTGGACCCCGCGACGCTGCGCGCGCTCGGCATGGCGGCGCGCCGCCTCACGGGCCTCGCGGCCACCGTGCTGTTCGCCGCCGACGAGGGCTGCCCCACCGCCGGAGCGCTGGAGGACCTGGACGTCCTGCGCCTGCGCCCGCTGGCGCCGGACGCCGCACGCCGGATGCTCGCCGACCGGTTCCCCGGATTGCCACCGCGCGGCGCGGACGCGGTCACGGTGCTCGACCTGGCCGCGGGCAACCCGCTGGCCCTGGTCGAACTCGCCGGGGCGGCCGTGGACGGGCGGCTGCCGGAACCGCCCGCGCTGCCCGCGGGGAGCCGGCTGCGGGAGCGGCACCGGCAGCGCTTCCACGCCCTCACGCCGGGAGCCCGCACCGTGGTGGCGCTGCTGCTCTGCGGCGGGCCGCTGGCCGTACCGGTGCTGGAGTCCGCCGCCCGCCGCCGCGGGCTGGGCGCCGGCAGTGTCGAGGAGGCCCGCGCCTGCGGCCTGGTCGACCTGCGCGACGGGGCGGCGACCGTACCGGGACGGCTGCTGCGCGCCTCGCTGACCGCACTGCTCTCCCCCGCCGACCGGCTGGCCGCGCACGCGACGCTGGCCTCGGTGCTGGACCCCCCGGCCGCCCGGCTCTTCCGGGCGCTCCACCGGCTCGGCCGGTCGGCCGGCCCGTCGCCGGACACCGAACGGGAACTGGAGGCCGCGGCCGGGGCCGCCCGCCGGTCCGCCGGTCATGCCGCGGCCGCCGCCGCGTGGGAGCGGGGAGCCGAGGCCGCCGCCCGTCCGCACACCCGGGTCCGGTGGCTGGTCGCGGCCGCCGCCGACGCGCAGGCCGCCGGGGAGACCCGCCGGGCGCGCGGACTGATGCGCCGGGCCGGCGCACAGGGCGGCCCGGCGCCGGGCGGGGCGCCGGGCGCCCTGGTCCAGGGCGAGATCGAACTGCGCGACGGAGTGCCCGCCGTGGCCTGCCGCGACCTGACCGCCGCGGCCGGCCGGTTCCCCGCCGACCGGCGCGCACCGGCCGTACGGGCCCTGATGCTCGCCGGCGAAGCGGGGTGCGTCGCGGGCGACTTCGACGCCTTCTTCGGCCTCGCCCAGCGTGCCGACGCGCTGCGCCGCAGCGACGACCGGCCGGAACAGCGCCTGGTCTTCGACCACTTCGCGGGGCTCGCGGCGACCTTCCGGGGCCGGCACGACCGCGCGCAGTGGGCGCTGCGGCGGGTGGTCCGGCTCGCCGAGACGCTTCAGGACCCGGAGTCCGCGATCTGGGCCGCCCAGGCCGCGTACACCCTGGGGGACGCCCGGCGGGCGCACGCCCTGGCGACCGCGGCCGTGCACCGGGCCCGCCGGCAGGGCGCGGGCGCGCTGGTGCCCGCGGCCCTGGTCTACGAGGCGCTGTGCGCGCTGGCGCTCGACCGGTACGCCGCGGCCGGGGCGGCCGCCGAGGAGGGGCTGCGGCTCGCGGAGGCGACCGGCCAGCGCAACCTCGCCGTCGACCACCTCGCGGTCATGGCGCTGCTCGCGGCCCTGCAGGGCGACAGCGTGACCGCCGGGCTGCGGACGGCGGCCGCCGAAGGAGCCGTCGCGTCACGGGGGCTGGGCCGCCCCGGGGCCTTCAACTGCTGGGTCTCGGCCTGCGCGGACCTCGCCGCGGACCGGCCCGCCGACGCGCTGTCCCGCTTCGCCCGCATGCGCGGCGGCGCGGGCCAGGTGAACCTGGCGGTCAGGGGGATGGCCGCCCCCCACTTCATCGAGGCGGCGGTGCGCTGCGGACAGCGGGCGAAGGCCGCCGGGGCGCTGCGCGCGTACGAGCACTGGGCGGCGGCGAGCCGCAGCAGCGTGCGGCTGGCCCTGGCGCACCGGTGCCACGGGCTGCTGGCGGAGGACGACGCGAGCGCCGTGGACCACTTCCGCGAGGCGCTGCGGCTCCACCAGGACGACGACACCGTCCTGGAGCTGGCCAAGACGGAGCTGTTCTACGCCTCCCGGCTGCGGCGCACCCGCCGGCCCGGCGAGGCCCGGGGCCTGCTGCGGGACGCGGTGGCGGTGTTCCGGCAGTTCGACGCCCGCCCTTGGGCGGAACGGGCCGCGGCCGAACTGCGGGCCGCCGGGGACCGGGTGGGCCCGGTGGACCGGGAGCCCGGGGGCCGCCGGGAGCTGACGGCGCAGCAGACGAGGATCTCCGAGCTGGTGGCGCAGGGCGCGACCAACCGCGAGATCGCCGATCTGCTGCTGCTCAGCACGCGCACGGTCGAGTACCACCTGCGGAACGTCTTCAGCCGGCTAGGGGTGCGCTCGCGCGTCGAGCTGGCCTCGCTGTTCCGCTGAGCGGGGGCGGGCCGCCGGACGCGGACGCGGGCGCACGACGGCCGCCGGACGGCCGGCGACCGCCGGCGTCCGGTGTCAGTGGACGTGGTGGGGTGGCGCGCCCGTCAGGCGACCGCGAACCAGACCACGGCGGCGATCACGACGACGGCCGCGACGATGCCGACGATCAGCCCGGTCTTGTTGCCGCCCGCGGCCTGGGCCTGGGCGGGCTCCTCGTCGACGAAGGCGCGGAACATCTGGGTGTTGCCGGCCGGGTCGTAGTTGTTGTCAGGGGTAGTCATGGGGCAGGACCCTAGCGAAGTCACGCTGCGCAGGTCACCCCCGCCCCGTCGTTGGGAAGGGGAACACCCCGGGAATACCGCCCGTCCCCGCCGTGTCCAAGACCACATGGCACTCATCGGCAACTCTGATCTCGACGTCTTCCCCCTCTGCCTCGGTGGCAACGTCTTCGGCTGGACCTCGGACGAGGCGACCTCCTTCGAGGTGCTGGACGCCTACGCGGAGGCGGGCGGCAACTTCGTCGACACCGCGGACGTGTACTCGGCGTGGGTCCCGGGCCACACCGGAGGGGAGTCCGAGACCGTGATCGGCTCCTGGCTCGCCAAACGCGGCCGCCGCGACGACGTCGTCGTCGCGACCAAGGTCGGCTCCCACCCCGACTTCAAGGGGCTGAAGGCCGCGACCGTCAAGGCCGCGGCGGAGGAGTCGCTGCGCCGCCTGGGCACCGACCGGATCGACCTCTACTACACGCACTACGACGACCCCGCGACCCCGGTCGAGGAGATCGTCGGCGCCCTGGACGAGCTGGTCCGCGAGGGCAAGGTCCGCCACGTCGCGGCCTCCAACATCAGCCCCGAGCGGCTGGCGGCCTCGCTGGAGTTCGCCGAGCGCGAGGGCCTGACGAAGTACGTGGCGCTGCAGCAGCACTACAACCTGGTGGAGCGGGAGAGTTACGAGGGGCCGCTGCGCGAGGTCGTCGAGGCGCACGGCCTCGCCTCCGTGCCGTACTTCGGTCTGGCGCGGGGCTTCCTCACCGGCAAGTACCGGCCCGGCGTCACGGTGGACAGCCCCCGGGCGGAAGGCGCGGGCGCCTACCTGGAGTCGGAGCGCGGTCCGCGGGTGCTGGCCGCGCTGGACGAGGTCGCGGCGGCGCACGGCGTGGAGCCGGCGAGCGTCGCGCTGGCCTGGCTGCGGACCCGGCCGACCGTCGTGGCGCCGATCGCCAGCGCCCGCACGCCCGCGCAGCTGACCGCGCTGCTGGCTTCGGCGTCCCTGGAGCTGACCGCAGCGGAGCTGGAGCGCCTCTCGGAGGCATCTGCCTGACCTGCACCTTTTACCCGAAGACCCGCCTCCCTTGACCGGAGGCGGGTCGTTCCTTTTGGAGGTTTTTACCCGAAAGAATTTGCCTGCAGCAACCAACGTTCCTAAGGTTGCTTGAGGCAACCAATAAGAGTGGGAAGCGAGGCGCCATGGCGACGCAGGAGCAGTTCGCGGAGCTCGCGAGCCAGCTGCGTGCGATCCCGGTGGTCGCCCGCGAACTCAGCCGGGCCTGTCCACCGCAGTGCCCGCCGTCATCGCTCGGCGTGCTCTCGGTGATCAGCCGCCACGGTGAGATGCGGATGAGCCGGCTGGCCGAGCTGCTGGAGGTCGACATGTCCGTCACCAGCAGACACGTGGCCCACCTCGCCGAGCGCGGCTGGATCGACCGGCTGCCCGACCCCCACGACAAGCGGTCACGGTTGCTGCGCCTGACCCCCGGCGGCACGGACATGCTGCGCGCCGCCCAGGACGGGGTCGCCGAGGCGCTGGCCCACCACCTGAGGGACTGGCCGGACGAGGACGTCACCGAGTTCTCCCGGCTGCTGGACCGGCTGCGCAGGGACTTCGCCGCCGACTGCCGCCCCCGTACACATTCCACGACGTGAAGAGGATGACGATGGCAACAACCGCACCACCGACCGGTGTGCGGGGGACCGATGCCCACGCAGGACACGCGGCCCCCATGTCGCACCGGCAGATCATGGAGGCCCTCACCGGGCTGATCCTCGGCTTGTTCGTGGCGATCCTGTCGTCCACGATCGTCTCCAACGCCCTGCCGAAGATCATCTCCGATCTGAACGGCGGGCAGAGCGCCTACACCTGGGTCGTCACCGCCGCCCTGCTCTCCACCACCGCCACCACCCCGCTGTGGGGCAAGCTGTCGGACCTGTTCAGCAAGAAGCTGCTGGTCCAGCTGGCGCTGGTGATCTACGTGGTGGGCTCGCTGGTCGCGGGCCTGTCGCAGAACGCGGGGATGCTGATCGCCTGCCGTGTCGTCCAGGGCATCGGCGCCGGCGGTCTGACCGCGCTGACCCAGGTCATCATGGCCGCGATGATCTCCCCGCGCGAGCGCGGCAGGTACAGCGGCTACCTGGGCGCGGCCTTCGCCCTCGGTACGGTCGGCGGCCCGCTGCTGGGCGGCGTCATCGTCGACACCGAGTGGCTCGGCTGGCGCTGGTGCTTCTACGTCGGCGTGCCCTTCGCGATCGTCGCGCTGATCGTGCTGCAGAAGACCCTGCACCTGCCGGTCGTCAAGCGCCGGGTCAAGGTCGACTGGGCGGGCGCCTCGTTCGTCACCGCCGCCGTCAGCCTGCTGCTCGTCTGGGTGACCTTCGCCGGCGACAAGTACGAGTGGATCTCCTGGCAGACCTACGCCATGGTCGCGGGCGCCGTCCTGCTCGTCCTGATCTTCGTCCTGGTCGAGTCCCGCGCGAGCGAGCCGATCATGCCGCTGCGCCTGTTCCGCAACAAAACGATCAGCCTGACCTCGGTCGCCTCGCTCTTCGTGGGCACCGCGATGTTCGGCGCCACGGTCTTCCTCAGCCAGTACTTCCAGCTGGCGCGCGGCGAGTCGCCGACGATGTCGGGCGTCATGACCATCCCGCTGATCGCCGGTCTGTTCGTGTCCTCCACCGCCTCCGGGCTCATCATCACCCGCACCGGGCGCTGGAAGGCGTTCCTGGTCTCCGGCGGCGTGCTGCTCACCGGCGGCCTCGCCCTGCTGGGCTCCCTGCGGGCCGACACCACGTACTGGCACCTGGCGCTCTTCATGGCGCTGCTGGGCCTCGGCGTCGGCATGATGATGCAGAACCTGGTGCTGGCCGTGCAGAACCAGGTGGGGGCCGCCGACCTCGGGGCGGCCAGTTCCGTCGTCACCTTCTTCCGCACGCTCGGTGGCGCGATCGGCGTCTCCGCGCTGGGCGCGGTGCTCGGCAACCGTGTGACGCACTACGTCAAGGACGGCCTGGCCGCCCTGGGCGTGAAGTCCACCGGTGAGTCCGACGGCGCGATCCCGGACCTGGCCACGCTGCCCGCGCCGATCCGCCACGTCGTGGAGAGCGCGTACGGCCACGGCGCCGGCGACGTCTTCCTGGTCGCGGCCCCGGTGGCGTTCCTCGCGCTGCTGCTGGTGCTGTTCATCAAGGAAGTGCCGCTGAAGACCGCCAGCGGTCTGCAGCAGGCGGCCGGTGTCGCCGGCCACGCCGAGCAGACCCCGGTCATACCCGCCCAGGCCCCCGCGGCCGAGGCCGTCGCCGGGCCCGCGACCGAGGCCACCGAGGCGGTCGGCGTGGCCGCACCGCCGGCCCCGCTGCCCGCCGAGGGCACCACGGTCCACGGCCAGGTGCGCAACGCCGAGGGCGCGGGCGTCGAGCGGGCCACCCTGACCCTGATATCGCTCACCGGCCGGCAGCTCGGCCGCGCCTCCACCCGAGCCGACGGCGGCTACACGCTGACCGCGCCCGGCGCCGGCTCGTACGTGCTCATCGCCGCCGCCGACGGCCACCAGCCGCAGGCGTCCACCGTGGTGGTCGGCGAGGAGCCCGTCCCCTACGACGTGGTCCTGGCCGGCACCAGCGGACTGACCGGCACGGTGGTCGCCGAGGCGACCGGGATACCCGTCGCGGGCGCCGTGGTCGTGGTGACCGACGTGCGCGGCGAGGTCCTGGCCACCGGCGGCACCGGTCAGGACGGCGCCTTCGGCTTCCAGGACCTGCCCGCGGGCGACTTCACCCTGGCCGTCAACGCCACCGGCTACCGGCCGGCCGCACTGCCGGTCGAGGTCGCCGGCAACGGCCCCACCCACGTCGAGGTCCCGCTCCGCACCGGAGCCCGCCTGCAGGGCACCGTCCTCGGCGGCACCGCCCGCACACCACTGCCGGAGGCCCGCGTCACCCTGATCGACGCGGCCGGGAACGTGGTGGCCACCGCCACCACCGGCACCGACGGGGCCTACGCCTTCGGCGACCTGGACGCCGGCGAGTACGCGCTGGTCGCCAGCGGCTACCCGCCGGTGGCCACCCAGGTCACCGTCGGCAACGACGCCACGGCCGGCCACCAGGACGGCTTCGACGTCGAACTCAACCACCCCGAGGGGTGAACCATCGGCCGGTCCGTGCGCCTGCGGAGACGCACGGGCCGGTGGACGGGGGACAGCGGGTCCGGTCGGACGGCCGGGCAGGGGACGGCCCGGGCCGTCCCGACCGGACCCGGCCGGGGGAACGCACCGAAGGGCGAGCGATGTACATGAACACGACGGCAGGAGCCGGGCTGCGCGGGCGGATCCGGACGAAGGACGGCTGGGCGGTGCCGCACGCCGTGGTGACCGTCACCGACATGACCGGGCAGCAGATCGCGCGGGAGGCGGCGGACGCCGAGGGTGCCGTGCGCACCGCCGCGCTGGCACCCGGGGCGTACACCGTGATCGTGACGGCCGTGGGTTACCGCCCGGCCGCCGCGACGGCGCTGGTGACCGCCTCCGGCTCGGCGGACCTGGGGACCCTGCTGCTGGGCCGCGCCGGCGGCCTCGAACTGCCGCCACCCGGGCCGTGGACGATCGACCCGGCGCACTCCGAGGCCGGCGCGGTCGCCCAGCACCTTGGCCTGTCCACCGTGCACGGCCGCTTCAGGACCTTCGCGGGCCGGATCGACGTCGCGGAGCAGCCGCTCGCGTCGTCCGTCGAGGCCGTGATCGACGCCGCGTCGATCGACACCGGCAACGGCACCCGCGACGAGCACCTGCGCTCCGCCGACTTCCTCGACGTGCGGGAGCACCCCACCGTCAGCTACCGCAGCACCTCGCTGGAGCCGTCCGCCGGCGACCGGTGGACCGTCCACGGGGAGCTGACGATGCGCGGGATCACCCGCCCGGTCGACCTCGACCTGGCCTACCTGGGCACCGGGCCGGACGCCTGGGGCGGCGTGCGCGCCGCCTTCCGCGCGACGGCCGAACTGCGCCGCGAGGACTTCGCGATGAACTGGAACCAGGTCGTACGGGCCGGGATCGCCACCATGGGGACGACGCTGAGGGTCACCCTCGACATCCAGGCGGTCCAGGGGACGGCCCTCCCCGCCGTCCAGCCGCGGGAAGCATAGGCTGCCGTCCATGGCTGCCTACATCGCGACCAATACCAGCGTGCAACTCGACCAGTTGCTGGAATTCGTACGACCGCGCCACCGCGCCCTGCTGCTGACCACCCGCGCCGACGGCCGCCCCCAGGGCTCCCCCGTCGCCTGTGGGGTCGACGACGCGGGGCGCCTGGTCGTCTCGACCTACCCCGAGCGGGCCAAGGCCCGCAACGCCCGCCGTGACGCGCGGGCCTCCGTGATCGTCCTGTCGGACGAGTGGGACGGCCCCTGGGTCCAGGTCGACGGCACCGCCGAGGTCATCGACTCCCCCGACTCGGTCGAGCCGCTGGTGGAGTACTACCGCAACATCGCGGGCGAGCACCCGGACTGGGACACGTACCGCGCCGCCATGGTCAGGCAGGGCAAGTCCCTGGTGCGCGTGACCCCGGAACGCTGGGGCCCGATCGCGACGGGCGGCTTCCCGGCGCGGCTGGCCCCGAAGGACTAGGCCGTGTCGTCAAATGAGCGCCGGCCGCCCGGAGGGCGGGCTCGGCGGCGTCTGGTGCGGTGCATCGCAAGGCGGAGAGTCGTCCTCGTAGTGGGTTACTCGGACGATTCGACAACGCAGCGTGGGGGCACCCCCGGCCGAAGGCTGGGGGAGTGCCGCACCAGGCGTCGCCGAGCAGGCGGGCATTTGACGACACGGCCTAGGACCCGGCCCTGGGGTACCGGATGCCGGAAGGGGGCGGCGGCCCGGTGGCCGCCGCCCCCTTCCGCGTCCCGCGACCTGGGTTCAGCTCGGGTCGGTCAGGTCGTAGACGGCCGTTCCGCCCAGGGTGGTGGAGCCGAAGTTCTCCTCCACCCACGAGCTGATCTGCGAGGAAGTGCCGCTGCCGCCGCCCCCGCCCATGCCGCCGGAGGCGATGAAGTAGTGGATCTTCCCGGCGGCCACGTACTCCTTGAACCGCTCCAGCGTCGGGGACGGATCGCTGCCGTTGAAGCCGCCGACCGCCATCACCGGCTTGCCGGTGGCCAGCTGGTAACCCGCGGCGTTCTGGGAGCCGATGGCGGCGGCCACCCAGGTGTACGCGTCGGCGCCCTCCAGCAGCGCCTCCTTGGTGGCGTCGGCCACCTGTGAGCCGCCCAGCAGTCCGCCGAGGCCCCCCGCCGCTCCGCCGCGGCGGTTCTCGCCGCCCGTACCGCCACCCGTACCGTTGCCGGGGAAGCCCTGCCCGCCCTGGCCCTGCCCGCCCTGACCCTGCTGCCCGTTGCCGCCGGGCATGCCCCCGGGGAAGCCGCCCGTACCGCCGGGGCCGCCTCCCGTGAAGCCCTGCCCGCCCTGGCCCTGCCGTCCGTTGCCGCCCGGGAAGCCACCGCGCATGCCGCCGGGGCCGCCGCCCATGCCGGCGCCCTGCACCGCCGGGCCCGCCGTCACGATGGAGCCGGTGTGCGCCGTCCCGACGGTCTGCACGGTGTACGCCAGCGGCCCGCCGAGGGCCGCCACCAGGCCGGCCGCGGCCGCGAGCGGCGCGAGCCGCCGGAGCAGCCGGGCCCCGAGCAGCAGCCCGCCCGCCGCGATCCCGGTGACCAGCACGGCGTACCGCACCCAGGGGTACCAGTCGGCGGAGCGCCCCAGCAGGACGTACGACCAGACCGCCGTGAGCACGACCGTGCCCGCAAGGACCGCCGCGGCCGCGGGGTGCGCGCGCCGCTCCCACAGCATCACCGCGCCCATTCCGGTCAGCGCCGCGATGTAGGGCGCCAGGGCGATGTTGTAGTACTGGTGGAAGATCCCGGACATGAAGCTGAAGGTCAGGAAGGTGAAGACCAGCGCACCGCCCCAGGCGAGGAAGGCCGAGCGGCCGGTGTCCGTGCGCGGGGCGCGCCGGGTCAGCCAGAGTCCGGCGACCAGCAGCACGAGGGCCGCGGGCAGCAGCCAGGCGATCTGACCGCCCATGTCCGAGCCGAACAGCCGGCCCCAGCCGGTCTCACCCCACCGTCCGCCGCCGTTCGGGCCGCCACCGCCCCCGACCGAACCGGTCTCGTCGCCGGTGATCCGGCCGAGACCGTTGTAGCCGAAGGTCAGCGACAGGAAGCTGTTGTCCTGCGAACCGCCGATGTAGGGGCGGGAGGACGCGGGCCACAGCTCGACGATCGCGACCCACCAGCCGCCTGACACGACGGTCACCAGAGCGGCGAGACCGAGCTGCGCGAAGCGCCGCTTCACCGTCGCCGGGGCGCAGACGGCGTACACCAGCGCCAGCGGCGGCAGAATCAGCCAGGCCTGCAGCGTCTTGGTGAGGAAGCCGAGGCCGAACGCGACGCCGGCGAGCACCAGCCACGCCGTACGGGCGTCCTCCAGCGCGCGCAGGACGCAGTACACCGCCGTCACCATCAGCAGGCACAGCAGCGCGTCGGGGTTGTCGAAGCGGAACATCAGCGCCGCGACCGGGGTGAGCGCCAGGGCCAGTCCGGCGATCAGGCCGGCGGCCGGCCCGGAGCGGCGGCGCACGGCGGCATGGAGGACGCCGACCGCGGCGACCCCCATCAGCGCCTCGGGCACCAGGATCGCCCAGGAACCCAGGCCGAACAGCCGCACGGACAGCGCCATCGGCCACAACGCGGCCGGGGGCTTGTCGACCGTGATCGAGTTCGCCGCGTCGGACGAGCCGAAGAAGAACGCCTTCCAGCTCTCGCCACCCGCCTGCGCGGCCGCCGAGTAAAAGCTGTTGGCGTAGCCCGAACTGCTCAGGTCCCACAGGTAGAGCACGGTCGTGAAGGCGAGCAGCGCCAGCAGGGCGGGCCGCGCCCAGCGCGGGTCCTGCGGCCGTCCGCGCCACAGGCGGGCGGCGGTCCCGCGGCGGCCGGTGCCACCCTGCGGCGCATGGTGCACCGGGAGCGCCACCGGCGCCGGGGCACCCGCCGGGACGGGGCTGCGCCCGTCGGCGCCGGGCGGCGGGGCGTCCACCGGGACCGGCGTACGGCTCACGACCGCGGGTGCGTGGGCCGGGGCCGGGGGCGGGGGGAGGGGGAGGGGGCGCTGAGCGGGCACGGCCCGGTCCCGGGCCTCGTCGCTGCGCGACGTGGTCATCGGTCGCTCCTCGGGTCGTACGCGTCGGGACGCGCGGTCGGCAGGGGGGCGGCGGCGTCCCGGGTGGGATCCGCGACCGGTACGGGCGGGGTGCCGCCCGCCCGGTCGGGGAAGACCCAGGTGCGGAAGAGCAGGAAACGCAGCACCGTCGCGGCGAGGTTGGCCGCGACGAGCACGGCGAGTTCGGTGCCGTGCGCGGGCGTGGTGTCGGCGACGTGCAGCGCGGCCAGCGATCCGCTGGTGAGCGCCAGGCCGATGCCGAAGACGACCAGCCCCTGCGCCTGGTGCCGCACAGCCTTGTCGCGGCCGCGTACACCGAAGGTCAGCCGCCGGTTGGCGGCCGTGTTGCCCACCGCCGAGAGCAGCAGGGCGAGGGCGTTGGCGGCCTGGGCGCCGCAAAGGGTGCGGAAGAGCGTGTACAGCAGCAGGTACGCGACCGTGCTCAGCCCGCCGACGACGCAGAAGCCGACCAACTGCCGGGCGAGCCCGGCCGGCACGTCGGCGAGAAGGCGGTCGCGCGGGTCGTCGCCGAAGGGCCGGCGCAGCCGGTCGAGCGGGAGGGCGCCCGTGGCCAGCGCCCTGCCCACCCGCCACACGCCCTTGAGGTCGTCGGTGGCGGTCCTGACGACGTCCACGCTCGAGTCGGGGTCGTCGACCCAGTCGACCGGCACCTCGTGGATGCGCAGCCCGGCCCGTTCGGCCAGCACGAGCATCTCGGTGTCGAAGAACCAGCCGGTGTCCTCCACCAGGGGCAGCAGCCGCTCCGCGACGTCCTTGCGGATGGCCTTGAAGCCGCACTGCGCGTCGGAGAAGCGGGCGGCCAGCGAGGTCCGCAGCAGGACGTTGTAGGAGCGGGAGATGAACTCGCGCTTGGCGCCCCGCACGACGCGCGAGCTGCGGGCCAGCCGGGAGCCGACCGCCAGGTCGGAGTGGCCGGAGATCAGCGGGGCGACCAGCGGCAGCAGCGCGTTGAGGTCGGTGGAGAGGTCGGCGTCCATGTACGCCAGCACCGGCGCCCCGGAGGCCGACCACACCGCGCGCAGGGCGTGGCCGCGGCCCTTGCGCTCCAGCCGGAAGGCGGTGACCTCGGGGAGCTCGGCCTCCAGGGCCGTGGCGATCAGCGGCGTGCGGTCGGTGCTGGCGTTGTCGGCGACGGTGATCCGGAACGGGTAGGGGAAGGTGCGCCGCAGGTGCGTGTGGAGCCGGCGAACGCAGCCTTCGAGGTCCTTCTCCTCGTTGTGCACGGGGATCACGACGTCGAGCACCGGTTCGGTCTGCGCGACGGCCAGGTGCTCACGGGCGGGGAGGGCCTCCGGGCCCCGGGCCGGCCGGCCGGTCGGTGGGAGCTGTTGGGTTCGCATGGCGACGACCTTGGTCCGGCCCGCTGTCATGACGTTGTGGCGGCGCTGAGCGGCAGCTGTGAGTGCGCGGCGGGCAGGTGGACGCGGAAGACGGTACGGCCGGGCACGCTGTCGATGGACACCGCGCCGCGGTGTGCGGCCACCACGGCCTGGACGATGGCGAGTCCCAGGCCCGTGCTGCCCGCCGCCCGGGAGCGGGAGGCGTCACCGCGCGCGAAGCGCTCGAAGACGTGCGGCAGCAGGGCGGACGGGATGCCGGGACCGTCGTCCTCGACCTCGACCAGCACCTCCCGGCCGCGCGGCACGACGCGCGCGACGACGGTGCTGCCGGGCGGGGTGTGGGTGCGGGCGTTGGCGAGCAGGTTGGTCAGCACCTGGTGCAGGCGCTCCGGGTCGCCGTGCACGACGGCGGGTTCGTCCGGGAGGTTCAGCAGCCAGCGGTGGTCGTTCCCGGCCGCGCGGGCGTCGCTGACGGCGTCGACGACCAGCGGGGACATGTCCGTCCCGGTCAGGCCGAGCGGACGCCCGGCGTCCAGCCGCGCGAGCAGCAGCAGGTCCTCCACCAGGGTGGTCATCCGGCTCGCCTCCGACTCGATCCGGCCGAGCGCGTGCCGGGTGTCCGGGCCGATCGTCTCCCGGCCGCGCCGGGTCAGCTCGGCGTACCCGCGGATGGAGGCCAGCGGGGTGCGCAGTTCGTGGCTGGCGTCGGCGACGAAACGGCGGACCCGGGTCTCGCTCTCCTGGCGGGCGTGCAGGGCGTTGCCGACGTGGTCGAGCATGCGGTTGAGCGCGGCGCCGACCTGGCCGACCTCGGTGCGCGGATCGGTGTCGGCGTCCGGCACGCGGTCGTGGAGGGCGACCTCCCCACGGTGGAGGGTGAGTTCGGAGACCCGGGTGGCGGTGGCGGCGACCCGGCGCAGCGGGTGGAGGCTGAGCCGGATCATGACGAAGCCGGCCATCCCGGCGGCGGCCAGCCCCGCGGCGGTGACGCAGGCCTCGACGACCACGAGGGTGCCGATGGTGTCGCGGACGGCCGTCGTCGGCAGTCCCACGAGCAGCCACCCACCGCTGCCGTCGGTGGCCGACTGCACGCGGAAGCCCCCCAGTCCCGGGACGTCGAGCGTGTGCGGCAGGCCGTCCAGGGGGACGGCCGCGAACGCTTCGCGCTGCGGAGCGGTGAGCGGCCGGGCCTGCAGCCGGGACTGGGTGCCGCTGGGCTGCGCGCTGACGCCGGCGGCGGTCACCGCGCCGGTCGCGTCGAGCCGGGCGCCCACGGTCCCGGGGGCGATGCCGGGCCCGGTGATGAAGCGCAGGGACCCGGTGCCGGGGACCGGCGGCCCGACCGGATGCTTGCCGTCGTACCCCGGGTCCAGCCGGGCCCGGCCGGCGACCGCCACCACCTGCTTGTCCAGTTGCGTGAAGAGGAAGGACTGCAGGGCGAGCGTCGTGACCGTACCGATGACCGCGCACACGACCGCGATCAGCGCGACCGAGGAGACCACCAGCCGGGTCCGCAGGGACGCGCGCCGGCGGGCCCGGCTCACGCCGCTTCGCCCGGCTTGATCAGGTAGCCGGCGCCGCGCCGGGTGTGGATCATCGGGGGGCGGCCCACGTCGATCTTCTTGCGCAGGTAGGAGATGTAGAGCTCGACGACGTTGGCCTGGCCCCCGAAGTCGTAGGACCAGACGCGGTCGAGGATCTGCGCCTTGCTCAGCACCCGGCGCGGATTGCGCATCAGGTACCGCAGCAGCTCGAACTCGGTGGCCGTGAGGTGGATGCCCTGGCCGCCGCGGCTGACCTCGTGGCTGTCCTCGTCGAGCACGAGGTCACCCACGACCAGCAGCGACTCCTGGCGGGCGGCGGCGGCCCCGGCCCGGCGGAGCAGCCCGCGCAGCCGGGCCACGACCTCCTCCAGGCTGAACGGCTTGGTGACGTAGTCGTCACCGCCCGCGGTGAGACCCGCGATGCGGTCCTCGACGGCGTCCTTGGCGGTGAGGAACAGCACCGGCACGTCGGGCAGTTCGCGGCGCAGCCGGGCCAGGACCTCCAGGCCGTCCATGTCGGGCAGCATGACGTCGAGGACCACGGCGTCCGGTCGCACCTCGCGCGCGGCGCGCAGCGCGTCGGAGCCGGTGCCTTCGGTGTGGACGTCCCAGCCCTCGTAGCGCAGGGCCATGGAGAGCAGGTCGGCGAGGGCGTGCTCGTCGTCGACGACGAGCACCCGGACAGGTACGCCGCCGGGACGCGTGAGGTCGGCGGCGGGGGAAGGTGACGCGGTCATGCCCGCATCCTGTGAACCGCCGCTGAGAACCCCCTTTCCGCTGCCTGTGATTTCCCTGAGAATCCCCTGTCGCGAAGGCCCTGACGCGCCGCCGGGCCGGGAATGCGCGGGTCGCGGACCCCGTTTTGGTACGAAGGACGTCGAACTTCAAACGGACTTCACGGCGGGAGAAGACCCATGAGCGACAGCCGGACGCCGGCGATCGGGCGCTACGGCCTGTGGAACGCCGGGCTGCGCGACCCCGATCCGGCTCGCGCGGCCGAACTCGCCGAGACCGCTGGCGAACTGGAGGAACTGGGCTACGGGGCCCTGTGGCTCGGCGGCAGCAGCGGCGTCGAGCACGCGGTACCACTGATCGAGGCCACCTCCTCCATCACCGTCGCGACCGGCATCCTCAGCATCTGGCAGTACGGGGCCGAGGACACCGCCGCCCGCCAGGCGGGCCTCGAGGCCGCCCACCCCGGGCGCTTCCTGCTCGGGCTGGGCGTCAGCCACGCCCGCCTCGCCGAGCAGTACAAGCACCCGTACGCCGCGATGACCCGCTACCTCGACGAGCTGGACGCCGCCGGGGCCCCGGCCGGGAACCGGGTGCTCGCCGCGCTCGGCCCGCGGATGCTGGACCTCGCGCGCGACCGCTCGGCGGGCGCCCACCCCTACCTGGTCACCGTCGAGCACACCGCGCAGGCGCGGGCCACGCTGGGCGAGGGGCCGCTGCTGGCACCGGAGTTCACGGTCGTCCTGGAGACCGACCCGGCACGGGCCCGCGAGACGGCCCGGGAGATGCTGGCGTTCTACCTGACGCTCCCCAACTACACCAACAACTGGCTGCGCCTGGGGTTCACCGAGGACGACCTCGCCGACGGGGGCAGCGACCGCCTGGTCGACGCGCTCTTCGGCTGGGGCGACGAGGAGCGGGTCCGGCAGCGGATCGACGCCTTCCTCGACGCGGGCGCCGACCACGTCGCCGTCCAGGTGCTGGCCTCGGGCGAGGACCGGTCCGGACTGCCGCGCGAGCAGTGGCGCCGGCTGGCCGCGGCGCTGATGCCCACCGGTCACTGAAGGTCCGTCCGCAGGCAATCGGGGACAGTCCACCGACAGGAACGGAACCCTCCGCTCAAAGGCGTTCAGCGCCCGGCCGCTCCACGGGGCCGGGCGTATGTTCGGCCCCATGGACAGCGGCACCGTGCCTCGTACTGTCTCGGTCGACCGCATGGCGTCCGGCGACCACGCCTGCCTCGGTTTCCAGGACGAGGACGACCGCTGGGAGATCCGCGCCGCCTTCACCGCGATCGGGCTCGCCCGCGGCGAACGCGTCCTGCTCTTCACCGATCCCGGTACGCCCCCGGCCGAGGCCGTCACCCGCCTCGGCGCCCACGGGGTCCGCGCCGCCGACGCGGTCCGCCACAGCGCCCTCGTCATCACCCCCGAGGTCCCCGGCTACGACGGCGCCGCCGCCTGGACCGCCCTGACGAACACCGCCCACTGCCACGGCTTCTCCGGCCTCCGCGTCGCCGGCGACATGTCCTGGGCCCTCGGCCCCCACCTCGACCGCGACCGCCTGCTCGGCCACGAGACCGCCATGACCCCGATCCTCGCGGGCCTCGGCCTCACCACCATCTGCGAGTACGACCAGCGGCGCTTCGCCGCCTCGCTCCTCGACCGGGTCCGGGCGGCCCACCCGGTCTGCGTACGCCCGCGCCACGGATCACTGCGCGCGGAGCGCTCCGGCGACACCCTCACCCTGCGCGGCGACGCGGACCTCGCCACCCGCAACGACTTCGAACTGGTCGTCCGTCACGCTTTCGCGGCGCCCGCCGGCCCGCCGTACCGGGTCGACCTCACCCGGGTGGCCTTCCTCGACGCCCGCTGCGCATCCGTCCTGATCCGCCACGTGGCGTCCCTCGGCCCCGCCGACCGCGTCACCATCCGCTGCCCACGACTGCACGCGCGCACCCTGCGGCTCTGCGGCGCGACCGAGGTCCCCCAGCTCCTCCTCGAGGAGACCTGAACCCCCGGCCCGGCGTCAGGCCTGCTGGGCCGCCCAGAACTCGTCCCACGAGATCTTGCCGTCGCCGTTGGCGTCGACGGCCCTGATGACGCTCTGCGCCACGGTCTCGGTCACGTTGAAGTCCCCGAGCTGCGCCATCACGCTCTTGTACTCGCTCGCCGTGATGAGCCCGTCCCCGTCGACATCGAATCGCGTGAACGCCTTCTTGGCCGCCTCGATGTCCGCCATCGTGACCACCCCTCCTTGTGTGTACTCGGTCCTGACTGCGCACACCCTAGCCGCCGGAACGACCCCCCAACGCGAGAGGCCCCCGGGTGATCCCGGGGGCCTCTGGCCTGCTGTGCACTCGGCAGGATTCGAACCTGCAACCTTCTGATCCGTAGTCAGATGCTCTATCCGTTGAGCTACGAGTGCTTGTGCTTCCCGGCGTTTTCTTGCCGGTCGGCGTTGCGGGAACAACATTACATGACCCGCGCCGTGAGGTGAAATCCATTAGCCGCACCCGCTCTGACCTGCCAAAACGCCGAATGCGGGGTCCAGGAGGGGTGCCGGGAACGGCAGAAGCCCCGGCCGGGTGGCCGGGGCTTCTGTGTGGCGGAGGCGGAGGGATTTGAACCCTCGATGGACGGTAAAGCCCAAACCGCATTAGCAGTGCGGCGCCATAGACCGGACTAGGCGACGCCTCCTCACGTACCCGCGCGAGCGGGTGTGTGCAGATGATGGCACAGCCCACCGGGCTGGGACCAATCGCTGACCAGATTACTCGGCCGTGCACGGCCAGGGCAAAGGCGTTGCGGCGGGCGCCGGGGCGGCGCGCCCACGATCGGGTGGATTGACGGGCGCGGACGGTGCCGGGGAGGTAGGGACGGAGCATGCGATTGGCTCGTGGACCCATGACCGCCGCGCTCGCGCTCGGCCTGCCGCTGACGGTGGCCGCACCGGCCCTGGCCTGCCCTCCGGGGGCGGGGGAGTCTTCCGACGTGCTGCGGGTGACCGTGGACGACGGGGGCGGGCACCTGTCCGAGTACGACCTGCGCTGCGACCCCGCGGGCGGGACGCACCCGGACCCGAGGGAGGCGTGCGCGCTCCTGGAGCGGCTGGGCGGGCCTGTGGGGCCCGAGCCCGAGGGCACGATGTGCACGATGATCTACGGCGGCCCGCAGCGGGCGACGGTGCGGGGCAGCTGGCGCGGCCGGCCCGTGGACGCCCGCTACGACCGCAGCAACGGCTGCGAGACGGCCCGCTGGCGGCGGATGGCCCCGGTGCTGCCCGCACCCGCCGTCCACGACGGGTCCGGTGGCCCGGGGGCGTGACCTGCGGAGGTGACCGACACCACATCGGCACGGCTCGACCACGAACACTACTCACGCGTACGGGACATGGGCATCCGGAGCCTCGCCGCCAACCTCTGCCCGTACACTCGCTCTAGTGACATGCCCCCCGGTCGGCGGCAAGATGGCCACCACCGGTGGATGCCCCCTTCGCGGGTGGTGGCGCGGCAGCAAGTGCGGTTTTCAGGGAGGACGCGTCTCGTGAGCAGCAGGCCATCCCGAGGCGCTGCTCGCCTCGCGGCAATACTCGACGCGCTCCCCGACGCGCTGCTGCTGGTGAACGCCAACGGGACCGTCGTCAACGCCAATTCCATCGCCCTGGAGACCTTCGAGTCGCCGGGCACCGCCCTCGTGGGCCGCGGGCTGCTCGACCTCCTGCCGGCGTTCGACGCGCGTCGCATCCCCGGTTCGATGCGCCGCCCCGACGACGACGTGGGCCGCACCAAGCCGACCCGGATGGTCGCCCGGCGGACCGACGGCAGTGAAATTCCGGTGGAGGTCACGAGCGCGAACCTCGACGACGCCCGCACACCTTTCGCCGAGACGTACAGCTACACCGGCGACGAGCTGCTGATGCTGGTCGTCCGCGACCTGACCGGGACGCTGGACACCGAGGCCGAACTCGCCCGCCAGCAGCGCCAGACCGAGATGATCCTGCGCGCCGCCAGCGAGGGCGTGGTCGGCGTCGACACCGACGGCAAGATCGTCCTGGTCAACCCCTCGGCCGCGCAGATCCTGGGCTTCCGGGCCACCGACCTCGGCGGGCAGGAGCTGCACCCGCTGGTGCACCACTCCCGTCCGGACGGCAGCCCGCTGCCGGCCGAGGAGACGCCGCTCTCCGAGACGCTGCGCTCCGGGCTGAAGCACCGGGTCCGCGGCCAGGTGCTGTGGCGCAAGGACGGGCGCTCGGTTCCGGTCGACCTGATCACGGCGCCGGTGCGGGAGGGCGACCAGCTGGTCGGCGCGGTGATGACCTTCACCGACCGCACGCGCTTCGACGCGCTCGCCGCCCGCAACGCGCAACTGCAGTCGCTGCTCGGCGACGCCCTGCGCGGACCGCTGGACGAACTGCGGGCCGAGCTGGCCGGGCTAGCCAACGACCCGGCCGGGCAGCTGTGGCCGGAGGCCAACCAGATCCTGCACCACCTCACCGCGGGCTACGCGCGGATCACCACGCTCATCGACAGCGTGCTCTCCTTCCAGCGGCTCGACCGGGGCGAGGAGAAGCTGCAGCGCGAGACGACCTCGATGGACAAGGTCGTGGCGTCCGGCGTCGAGGCGGCGGTCGAGCTGATCGGTCCCGGGCGGGCGCAGTACGCGGTGCACGCGCCGCCGATCGAGGCGACCGTGGACGCCGAGCGGATGTCCCAGGCGCTGTCCCACCTGATCGCGGACGTGGCGGGCGTCGACGCGGCCGGCAACATGCCGGTCGTGGTCGGCGGCGTCGACTCCACGATCGTGGTGGCGGCGGCGCAGCGCGGCGACTCCGTCCGCATCGAGGTGCGCGGCCCGCACGCCGGCGACAACCCGGTGCACCTGCCCATCGCGCGGGGCATCGTCGAGAAGCACGGCGGCGTGCTCCAGACGCACGAGGTGCCCGGGCAGGGCAGCGCGTACGTGATGGAGGTGCCGGTCGGCAAGGGCGGCGCGAAGACGGCGGTCAAGGAGCCCCGGCGGGAGTCGGAGACGACCGTCATGCCGGTGCCGGCCGAGCCGGTGCGCGGTACCGCCCCGGCCGCGCCGGCGCAGGCGCCGTCCTCGGCGCCGCAGCCGCCCAGGCCCGCAGCGCCGATGGCGACCCCCGGTGCCGCGCTCGCGCTGCCCGCCGCGCCGACCACCGACGCGCCGACCCCCACGGGGCGGCGCCGTGCCCTGCGGCGTCCCGAGGAGCAGCAGGTCCCGCCGCAACCGCAGCCCCAGCCCCAGGCCGCCCTCCCCCCGGCACCCGCCCCGGCGCAGGAGCAGCCCACCGGCCGGCGGGCCCGCCGTGGCGCCCCGCAGGAACCGCAGCCGGGCCT
>NZ_JARAVL010000073.1:0-20815 GCF_033792725.1 Streptomyces sp. PA03-5A
GGCTGCGGACCCCCGTCCTCGGCGGGGCGGCCGTCGCGGCGGCGGTGGCCGCGACGCTCGTCGCCACCCGGCTCCTGACCGGTCCGTCGCCGGCGCCGCAGGCGGACGCGCTCCCGGCGGCCTCCGCCCCGGCCGCCACGGAGACGGCCACGGCCTCGCCCCGCTCCCCCAGCCCGTCGCCCTCGCCGCGCCCCTCCAAGAAGCCCACGAAGAAGGCCCCGTCACCGAAGCCGACCCGGCAGGCACCCGTGGTGCGGGTCGCCTCGTCCGGCAAGAAGGGCGTCGGTGTGTGGACCTTCCCCGGCGTGGGCAGGGCCCTCACTTTGTCCGGTGCGAGTTGGTACTACACCTGGTCCACGGGCCACCAGGGCGTCGCCTCGCCGCCGTCGGGCCGCTTCGTCCCCATGATCTGGGGGCCCGCCTCCGTCACCGCGGACTCCCTGGCCCAGGCGAAGGCGCAGGGCCCGTACCTGCTGGGCTTCAACGAGCCCGACATGGCCCAGCAGTCGAACATGTCGGTGGAGCAGGCCCTGACCCTGTGGCCGCGGCTGATGGACGCCGGCCGGATCCTGGGCAGCCCGGCCGTCGCCACGAACGGCGCCACCCCCGGCGGATGGCTCGACCGCTTCATGTCGGGCGCCCAGGCCAAGGGCTACCGCGTCGACTTCATCACCCTGCACTGGTACGGCGGCGACTTCCGCACCGCGGAGGCCGTGTCGCAGCTGACGTCCTATCTGGAGGCGGTCCACCAGCGCTACCACAAGCCGATCTGGCTGACCGAGTACGCCCTGATCGACTTCTCCCACGGCACCCGTTTCCCCACCCCGGACCAGCAGGCCGCCTTCGTCACCGCCTCCACCAAGGCCCTGGAGGCGCTGCCCTACGTCCAGCGCTACGCCTGGTTCGGCCTCGGCGCCGACCCGGCCGAACCCAGCAGCGGCCTGTTCACCGACGGCACCCACACGACCCCTGCGGGCCGCGCCTTCCAGGCGGCGGGCTGATCCGCCAGACGCGATGGGCCGCGCCGGCGACCAGGGGGGGGTGGGTGGTCGCGGCGCGGCCGTACTGCTCGGGTTCCCGGGTGGGGCGGGTTCATGCAGCCGGTTCCGGAAGAGGGAACCTCTGCCCGGGCGGGCGGCGTTCCGGGCGGCGGGCGTGCCCCGGCTCCGGTGGCGCGGTGCGGGGTCCGGCGCCTTACTGGAAGGTATGCACGCGACAACCGGCACTCCCTTCCCCCGGCGCGACGGCGCGCCCGACCGTGGCGCGGTGATCCGGTGACGGGCCGCAACGGTTTCGGACCCGTGCACGGGGTGCTGTGCGGGGCGGCCGCGGGCGCGGCGGGCACGACGGCGCTCAACACCGTGGGCTACCTGGACATGCTGCTGCGCGGCCGTGCCGCCAGCTCGGCCCCGGCGACCACCGTCGAGCGACTGTCCGAGACCACGCACGTACCGATCCCCGGCGACGACGCCGCCCGCCGCAACCGCATCTCCTCGCTGGGCGCCCTCACGGGCATCGCGGCCGGGGCGGGCATGGGCGCGACGCTCGGGCTGGCCGTGGGCTGCGGCTGGCGCCCGGCGACGGCCGTGCTGACGGCGACGGCGACCGTGGGAGCGCTGATCGGCACCAACGGCCCGATGACCGTGCTGCGCGTGACCGATCCGCGCACCTGGTCGCGGTCGGACTGGATCTCCGACCTCGTGCCGCACGTGGCGTACGCCCTGGTCACCACGGCCGTCCTCACGGGGCTCCGGGCGGGACGCGTACGAACCGGCCGATGAGCGCCAGCAGCGCCGTGAGCGCGGCGCCGGGCCGGCGCACCGAGGAGTAGGCGACCCCCAGCGACCACTCGAGGGGTCCGCCCGCGACGGGGCGCACGCACACGCCCGGGTCGTCCGCGGCGACCGCGAAGGACGGCATGATGGCCACGCCGAGGCCCTGCCGGACGTAGTCGGCGGTCATGGTGATGTCGGTGACCTCGATGACCACGAAGCGCTCCAGGCCCGCGGCGGCGAACGCCCGGTCGACGACCAGGCGGTGCGCGATCGTCAGCCGCCGCCTCCTGCGCCGCTGAGGACCGCCGGGAGCGGCCGGTGGGCCCCGCGGAGATGCGGGAGCCCGCCCGGTCGCCGGGGCCGACCGCCACCAGGTGCGGGACCGTTCGCTGTCGCCGGAGTGACCCACTTCGCGTCGTCGACGACGGAGCCGTCGCAGACCCGGTGGACATCGAACTGTTGCCGGCCGCACTCGCATCGTCCGTACGTCTCCGAGGTCAGACCGCGACGAAGCTCGTCCCCTTCTCGCCCATGAGGGTTTCGGCGATCAGAGCCCGCATGTCGACCGCGGGCGGTCACTGCGTCCCGGGGGCGGTTGCGGCCGTAGACGAGGCGGAGCACGGCCTCGGACGGTCCGGACACCGCGCCCGAGGGTTCGGCCCCCTCACAGGGGAGGATGTGCAGCTCGGAGCCGAGGGCCAGGCACAGGGTGCGCGCGGGGTCGGTGAGTTCCACCGCGATCTGGCGCGGACCGAGCCGGGTGAGGGTGTCCCCGTCGCGGCTGCGCGAGGCGACCATGTCGACCCGGTCCCACAGCAGCGCCACCTCGGATGCCGGGATGGCGGCGGCCTCGTCCAGACCCACCTCCACGTCCCAGGTGTGCACGGACTGCTCGGACAGCCAGTAGCCGGTGAAGTCCGTGAAGCCGACCGGACCGGTGAAGTACGGCACCGTCACCGACGCGCGCACCCCGGCGTCGAAGGAGTCCAGCAGCCGCAGCAAGCCGGATTCCGCCTCGTGCCATGCGTCGCGCTGCGCGACCGGCCTCAGGGGGATCCACCGCTCGTACACGTCGGTGATGTCCTCCCGTGAGGGTCTGGTGGGGTCCCCGGTGAGACTGCGGCGCACGGCCGCGGTGCACAACTCGGCCCCCGTGCCCAGGTGGACCAGCACCTGGGCGATGCTCCAGCCTTCGGCGAACGAGGGCCGGAGCAGTTCCTCACCGGTGAGGCCGCCGACCGTGGCGCCCAGGCGCCGCGAGACCGTGTGCATCGCCGCCAGTCGGACGTCGCCGGTGTCCATGGACTGCCTCCTCACGAGGTCGCTCCGTACGGCCGGGAGGTCGTGCGCCCCCTTCCCCCCAGGCAACCTCGCGCGCCCCCCGGTCCCAAGCGGGTGGCCATGCGCGCCCCCGAAGGACGCCATAAGCAGCGCTTCTGCCGGTTCGTGGCAGGGGCGCGGACGGCATGGTGCGATGGGCTCATGGACATGCGGGAGCTGCGCGCGTACATCGCGGTGGTCGAGGAGGGGGCATGGTCGGCGGCGGCACGTCGGCTGCACCTGAGCCAGCCGGCCCTGTCCCAGACCATCGGCGGACTGGAACGGCACCTCGGAGTGAAGCTGCTCGTGCGCAGCAGCACCGGGGTACGGCCGACGGACGCGGGGGCGACCCTCCTCGGGGAGGCGCGGGCCGTGATCGCCCGGCACGACCAGGCGGTGCGGGCGATGGCGCGCCACACGGCCGTGGGCGGCGGGGTGCTCCGGATCGGCATCCCGCTCGAACTGCCGACGGGACTGCTCGTCGCCCCGCTCGCGGAACTGGCCGAGGATTTCCCGGAGACCCTGGTGCAGGCCCGGCACCTGTCCACGGCGGAGCAGCTCGCCGCGCTGCAGGCCGGGGAGCTGGACGTGGCGCTGCTGCGGGAGCGGCCCGCCGGGCCCGAGTTCGACGCCCAGCTCGTCGTCCGCGAGCGGCTGGGCGTCCTGCTCGCGGCCGAACAGGCCGCGGAGCTGACCGGCCCGGACGGCATCGCGCTGGAAGCCCTCGCGGGCCTGCCGTGGGTGGGCTTCCCGCGTTCCGGCAGCCCCGCCTGGTACGACGAGCTGACGGCGATCCTGCGCAGTCACGGTCTCGACCTGGGCCCCGACGCCCCCGAGGGGCAGAAGCTGATCGCCGAGGTGAAGCTCGCCGCCGTCAGCGCGGGCCACGCCTTCGCGCTGGCGCCGCCGGACTGGGCGCAGCCGATCCCGGAGAACGTCGCCTGGTCGCCCCTGGTGGGCCACCCGCTGATCCAGCGGACCTGGGCGGTGTGGCCGGCCACCTCCCGGCGGCGCGACGTGGGACGGCTGATCGCCGCGTTCGAACAGCCCGCGGGGGCCTGAGGGCCGCGCGCGGGGGCACGGCCTCAGGGTGCGGCGATGCCGCGGACGGAGGTCAGACCGCCGTGCGCCCGCCGTCCACGGGCAGCACCACGCCGTGCGCGAAGCTCGCCGCGTGGCTGGCCAGATAGGCGATGGCCTCGGCGATCTCCTCCGGTGCCGCAGGCCGCCCGGCCGGCGGCACCGGAGGCGAGCGCCGCGAGGTCATCCGCCATCCCGGAGGTGCCCTCGGTCCGGGTCGGCCCCGGCTCCACCGCGTTCACCCGGACCCGTCGCGGTCCGTACTCGGCCGTCCACGACTTGGTGAGCAGGTTCAGGGCCGCCTTGCTCGACCCGTACAGCGCCATGCCCGCGGCGCCGTAGTCGGCGACCATGGTGCTGACGTTGACGATCGCGCCGCGGCCGCGGCCGCGGCCGGCCATCGCGGGCGCGAGTTCGGCGACCAGGTAGAACGGCGCCTTGACGTTGAGGGCGTAGACGGTGTCGACGTCGCTCTCCGGTGTCCGCTCCGTCGGCCCGAACGGGTAGACGCCCGCGTTGTTCACCAGGATGTCGACCCTGCCCCCGCCGAGCGCCACCGCCTCGCGGGTGAGCGCTCGGACCGACCGGGCGTCCCCCAGGTCGCCCGCGACGAAGTCGGCCTTCCCGCCGCGCCCCCTGATCGCGGCGACCACGGCCTCGCCCCGTCCGCCGTCACGGCCGGCGACCAGTACGTGCGCGCCCCGCCCGGCGAGCGTCACCGCGGTCGCCGCGCCGATCCCGCTGGTCGCCCCGGTCACGAGGGCGACGTCGCCGCCCAGGTCTGCTGAAGTCATGTTCCAACCCTGTTCTCTTCACCGAGCGCTCTATGCGCCGTGCCGAATTCCGGATGATCACGTCGCGCATCGAGGCACGTTGCGATCGCCTGGAAGAGCACGGGGAGAACACCGGCGACTCCGGGGTGCCCATCGGCGGATGCTATGACCGGCATCATCGCCGCCTGCTGCGCTGTTTCCGCCGCCCGGCGCCGGGTTGGCCGGTGTCTCGGCGCCGCTCCCGTGAGCATCGACGAACAGGAGCCGATCAGAACCGTCGGCCTCGCCCTGTGGCACGGCATCACCACCCCACGTCGACGGGGGCCTTCAACGACGTGCCGGTGGCGGACGTCCGTTCCGGCATGCGGCACGAGGGAGCCGCGCCCGCCCAGGGTTCACAAGGTGGCGTCGAGATCCTCGGCGTAGTAGGCGACGGCCTGCCGGTAGCGTGCGATGTCCGGATCGGAGCTGCTGTCCGCCAGCAGCGTCAGCAGGAGCCGCATCGCCTCGCGGTGTCCGCCGGTGTTGTACAGGGCCATCGCCAGGAAGGTCCGCAGCGCGCCGTCGTGGGGGAAGTCGATGAGGGCCACGCGCAGCAGGCGGACGGCCTCGTCGTACCGCCCGAGGATCCGGTAGGTGCTGCCCAGGCCCAGCAGCGCGCCGCGCCGGTCGTCCTCCGACAGCCCCGTTCCGCGCAGGGCCTGCTCGTAGAAGGGCACCGCCTCCGCCTCCAGGCCCAGTACGTCGTGCGCCCACGCCGCCTGGTAGGCCACCTCCGCGTCCCCCGGGAACCGCTCCGCGAGGGCGACCAGCCGCTCCCTCGCCGCCTCCGCCTCCCCGCGCTCGCGCAGCCCCACCGCGGCGGCCAGCAGTTCGTCCCGCCCGTGATCGTTCTCGTTCATGCGCACATCCTGGCAGCCCCGCGCCGCGGCGGTGCACGACCCCGGCACCAGCGACTGCCTGAAGGAATACGCCCGTTGTCGACCGGTTGCTTCGCTTCGGACGCCACGTCACGGAAAGCCCCGCTCCGGGTTCACCTGGAATGGTTTGATACCTCGCAAGACGCCGACGGGGGCCGGATACCCGGCGCAGGCAGGCGGGGCGGCGCGCATGGTTCGCGCTCCCGGCGGGGCGGAGCGCGCGCGGCCCCGTCCCAACAGGGGGGATTCCCATGACCAAGCACGTCCGTATCCGCGTGGCCGCGTTCGCCGCGGCCTGTGGGACCGCCGTCCTCACACCGGTCCAGGCGCACGCCGCGGAGTACAGCTCCGCCCTCAAGATCCGCGGTGCGCAGTACGACGCGCCCGGCCGGGACTCCAACAACTGCTCCTCCGGCAACACCCGCGCGGAGTACCTGACGATCAAGAACTACTCGGCCGCGGCGACGGTCAACCTCAAGGGCTACGTCGTCAAGGACGCCACGGGCAACCGCTTCGTCTTCACGGCGAACCACTACCTCCAGCCCGGCGACTACGTGAAGCTGCGCGGCGGCCGCGGCACGGACTCCGACAAGAACAACGTGGTCTACCGCGCCAATTGCAACTTCATGTGGAACAACGACGGCGACACGATCTACCTCTACAAGCCCTCCGGCAGCCGCTCCGACGTCCACGCGTACACCAAGCGCGGCTCCGACGCGGACGGCGACGGCTACATCCGCTTCCACAGCTGAGGCGCGGCCACCCCGCCCCGGACGCCCGCCCCGGCCCGGCTCACGCGGCCGCGGCGCCGGGTACGGGCACGGGGCGGGGGTGGTGCAGGCGCAGGCCGTCGACCCGGCCCGTGGCGTCGTGGGTCATCAGCCAGGCGACGGCGGGTGGGCAGTGCCCCGGGTTGTCCGGCGGGTTGACGATGTCCATCTCCCAGACGGTCAGCGAGCGCCCGGCGACGGCGTGCACGAGGCGCTGGCGGACCCCGGCGGTCAGGTCGGAGTCCATGCCGCGGATCAGCAGGCCCCTGCCCCCCACCCGCTCCCTCCCGCTGAACAGGCCGACCTCGGGTGACCAGCGTTCCCGCAGGAAGCCGGCGAAGTGGCCGCGTTCGGCCGCGGCCAGGGTCTCGTGGGCCTCGGTCCTGCTGGCCCTGGTGCGCCGGGTGCTGTCGTCGTGGGCGCCGTCCGCGGTCTCGGCGAGTGCCTGGGCGAGCTTGGCCCGGGCCTGGCTGAGCCGGCTGCGGACGGTGCCGACGGGAAGCCCGCAGGCCGAGGCGATCTGTTCGTACGAGCTGACGCCGGTGGTGAAGTGGCGCAGTACCAGCGGCAGCCGCAGCGTCGGGGAGAGCTGCTCGATGGCCTCCCAGATCCAGTCCCGCAGCGCGGCGGACTCCAGCCACCGCTCGGGTCCTGAGTCCGCCGCGCGCAGGACGAGGTCGTCGACCGGGCTGGTGGGGGCCGTGCCGCGCAGCAGGGAGCGGGCGTTGTTGCGGACGATCATCCGCAGCCACGGCCCCACCGCGGCGGGATCACGGACGTCGCCCACGCGGCGCAACGCCGTCAGCGCCGCGTCCTGCAGCACGTCGTCCACGTCGGGCCCCGGGCCCAGGACGCTCAGGGCGACGGCGCGCATGCCGGCGCGGTGACGCTCCAGGAGGAGACCGAGCGCCGTGACGTCACCCGCCTGAGCGGCCCGGGTGAGCGCCACGTCCTCGGCACGGGCTGCCACGGATTCGTCCAGGCCCATCGCGTCCCTTCCGGCGTTCATCCCTCTCCAGCGGATGCTACGGCGTCACCGCGGCCATCCGGAAACGCCTCCGCACGGGAGGCCTCAGGGGCCCGCCGGGGGAAGCACCGCCGCACGGCGGCACACGACCGACCAGGTGGCCTGTGCGGGATCGGCGCCCTGCGGCAGCCGGCGGGTTGCGGAGAGGAAGGTCACCGTGCGCCGGCCCTCCAGGTGGCACCAGACGGACATCTCCGGCGGGCCTCCGGCCACGGGCTGCTCGTAGAAGTACCACCGGGTGGTGACGTGCCGGTCCTCGCCGAGGAAGGGCTGCTGCAGGAAGCGCTGGGCGCCCGGGGGCAGGTTGCCGAGGAAGTCCCGGGCCTCCCTGGTCAGCTCGGGTTCGGCGCCCTCGGCGTCGGGTGCCGCGGGGGAAGGCGTGGGCGCCGCCCGTCCTGAGAGCAGCGAGGCGGCGGCCCCGAGACCGGCGGCGCGTGCCGTGGGGGTCGCCGGGCCGCTCCGGAAGGGCCGGGTGACGAAGGAGTCCGGGTCGAGCCGCAGGGTGCGCACCGAGAGGCCCGGGCCCTCGGCGGGCTCCGCCACGCCGAGGCCCTCGGTGCCGAGCACCACGGCCTGGACCCCGCCGCCGACCGCCGCGTGCGCCCACCACTCCAGGACGGTGCCCGTCCCGTGCGCCATGCGCGCGCGGACGTATGCGGGCAGCAGGGCCCAGTAGTGGTGCCGGTCGGGTCCCGGGGAGACGCTGAGATCACCGGGCCGGTGCAGCCGTCCCCGCGGCGCTCCGGCCGCCCCGCCCGGACCGCGTGAGAGCGGGCCGTCCGGCCCTCGCGACATCCCGTCCATCGGTCTCCCTCCCGCAACCGGCCGACGTTCCAGCCTAGGTGTATTGATCACGAGCGTTGTTGACACCGGTCCGGGCTTGATCAAGGCGAAGACCTCCGGTGTGGTGGAGCTGTCTAGGACCGCACCACACCGGAGGTCTTCGTGTCCCACCGTAATGCCCGGCTGACCGTTCATGGCAGGCGGCTGCTGGTCGAGCGTGTCTGCTCGGGCCGACCGGTCGCTCATGTCGCGGCTGAGATGGGGATATCGCGCGCCACGGCTCACAAGTGGGTCCGCCGCTGGCGGGTCGAGGGCGACGCCGGCCTGCACGACCGTACGAGCAGGCCTCACACCGTCCCCCACCGCACACCGGCCGCCATGGAGGCCCAGGTCTGTCACCTGCGGACCACTCGTAAGTTCGGTCCGGCACGGATCGGGCCGATTCTCGGGATGCCGGCCTCGACAGTGCACCGGATCCTGACCCGGCACGGCCTGCACCGGATCGCCTGGATGGACCGCACCTGGGGGCACCTCCCAGCGGAGCTGGGGGAGCCGCTGGGCCCGCCCTTCGGGCGGTGGGGGCACCTCGCTGCGTTGTCGGAGTCGTCCACGTACGTCCAGTACGAGGCCGATCCTCCGCCTTGCGATAGCACGCACCAGCCGCCCCGAGCCCCGCCCTCCGGGCGGACGGCGCTATTTGTCAGACACGCCCCAGTCGGCCTCGCGAACCTCCTCCACGTACCGCAGCAGGGCCCGCATCCGGTCCGGGGGCCACGGCAGGTTCCGCGCGAGTTCCTCCCCGCGCTCGTCCCACAGCCGCCGCGCGGCGGCCCTGGTCGCCTCGCCGTCCTCACCCGCGGCGTGGAAGCCGCTCCCCACGGCGTCCCAGCGACCGACCAGGGTCCTGACCTCCGGGTCGTCGGCGGGCGTGCCCGCCTCGACGTGCGACAGCAGCGCCTCCACGAGCCCGGTCCACTCGGTCCTCGCGGCCTCGACACCCTCCGGGCCGATCTCGGCCCGTCGTGCGGCCAGTTGCTCCCGCTGCCCGGCGGTGAAGTGGGTCTCGAACACGGACATCAACTCCAAGGTCGTCATGAACTGTTCGGGATGGGGCATCGACGTCCCCTCGATTCGCCCGAGGAGCCCGCGGAGCTGCGCGGTGAGCTGGCGGATCCGCGCGGCGTGCGCCTCCAGAGCGGACAGCTGTGCGGTCAGCAGGTCGCGCATCGACCCCAGGTCCTCCCCGCTGTCCGCGAGGACGCGCTGGATCTCGTCCAGCGGGAGCCCGAGCGCGCGCAGTGCCCGCACCCGGTAGAGCCGGCGCACGTCCCGCTCGGTGTAGCGGCGGTGTCCGGCGGCGGTGCGTGCACTCGCCCCGAGCAGGCCGATCTCGTCGTAGTGGCGCAGCGTGCGGATGGTCGTGCCGGTGGCGCGGGCCACCTCGCCGATGCTCCACAGACGCCGGTCGTCGTCGTTCCCGATCACGCCGACAACGCTATGACCTCCCGTTACGGCCGGTTCAAGCCCGCCGCGCGGGCTCTGGCAGGATGACGCGGTGGTCGGCTTCGCCGGCGAGCAGGTCGAGGCCGACCACAACGAGCCGGACGAGCTCTCGCTGACGTGGAACAGCGTCGACCCGCGCCGCCTTCCGACGCCCTGGACGAGAACGGACTGGACATCGGTCCGCCCGCGGGGTGACGCAGGAAGGGGCCCGGCCGTCAGGGGCGTTCGGGTTTCTCCGCGAGGAACGTGGCGACGGCGCGCTTCGCGCCCGCACCGGGCTCCTGCACCAGGCGTGCCGTGACGGTGAGACCGGCCTCCTCGAGCAGCGCGGCGATCCGCGGGGCCGGCAGCATGTGGAGCCCGTACGAGACCGGGTGGCCGCCGTACGCGTGCTCCGGGCACAGGTGCTCGTCCTCGCCCACCCAGCCGGCGAGCATCAGGTGGCCGCCGGGTGCCAGGACGCGGCGGAACTCGGCGAAGACGACGGGCAGCAGCTCGGGCGGCGTGTGGTGGGTGGAGTAGTAGGCGAGGACGCCGCCCAGTTCGCCGTCGCCGATGTCGAGCGCGGTCATGGACCCCACGGTGAAGCGCAGGTGCGGGTGGGCCCGCCGGGCCAGCTCGACCATGCGCGGCGACAGGTCGACCCCGTACGCGCGCACCCCCAGCCCGGCGAGGTGCGCCGTCACGTAGCCGGGGCCGCACCCCAGGTCCGCCAGCGGGCCCCGGCCGGCCGTGCGCACGGTCTCGGCGAAGGCTGCCAGCATGGCGCGGGAGAGCGGGTCGAGTCCGTCCGGGGTGCTGACCTGTGCGGCGTAGTCGGCGGCGACGGTGTCGTACGACTCCCGGACCGCGGCGAGGTAGGCGTCTTCGGGCACCGGGCGAGCCTACCCACGGCGGGGATCAGCACAGCACGCGGAGTGCGCCCGGGCGGATCCGCGCGGTGACCGGGAGGGCGGCCTCCACCTCGCCGTCCGCGCCGTACGGGATCGCGCGGTCGGCCTCGATGCGGATCTCCTTGCCGCGCACGATCTCGACCTCGGGGCGCTCCACGTGCGCACCGGTCTTGAGTTCGTTCATCAGCGCGAAGAAGAGGCGGCGCGGCGCGTCGTGGATCATGACGACGTCGAGCAGCCCGTCGTCGACCCGGGCGCCGGGCGCGATGGCCCGGCCGGATCCGTAGTAGCCGGAGTTGGCGGCGACGACGGTGTAGCCGCGGCGTTCGTGGACGACTCCGTCGACGGTGACGCGGTAGGCGGCGGCACGCCAGCCGGCCACCGCGCGCAGCCCGCCGGCGTAGTAGGAGGCCGGGCCGCGCAGCAGCCGGGCGGTGTTGGCGTGGTGGTTGGCGACCGCGTCGACGCCTGCGTAGACGCTGCCGAGGACGACGGTCCGGTCGTGGACCGCCGACTCGACCTCGATGGTGTCGACGGCGCGCGGCTCGTCGCGGAGCAGGATCCTGGCGAGTTCGGCGGGCCCGGAGGGCAGGCCGAGGGCGCGCGCGAAGTCGTTGCCGCGGCCTGCGGGGACGAGGCCGAGGACGGTGCCGGTCCCGCTGAGGGCGCCGCCGATGCCGCCCACGATGCCGTCACCGCCGACGGCCAGGACGACGCGGCCGCGCTCGCCGGCCCGGCGCGCCAGGTCCTGGGCGTGCCGGAGGCTGTCGCTGCACACGGTCTCCAGCTCCGCGCCCGCCTCCCGCAGCAGCTTCGCCAGTGGGAGGACGGCTGCCGCCCCGGTGGATCCCCCGGCGGTGGGGTTGACGACGGCCGTGAACTGTCGCATGGGTGTGCCTCCGGGGACGGCGGATCGGCGGGACGGCGGATCGGCGGGACGGCGGGACGGCGGGACGGCGGGACGGGGTCAGCGGGTGGGCAGCAGGATGCCGGGGTTGAGGAGCCCGTCGGGGTCGAGCGCGTCCTTGACGGCGCGCAGGGCCTCGATGCCGAGCGGACCCGCTTCCCGGACGTACCAGTCGCGGTGGTCGGTGCCCACGCCGTGGTGGTGGGTGATGGTGCCGCCCGCGGCGAGGACGGCCTCGTTGGCGGCCTCCTTGGCGGGGGTCCAGTGCGCCACGGGGTCCTCGCCCTGCGCCGAGACGACCGTGAAGTAGAGCGAGGCGCCGTTCTCGTAGACGTGCGAGATGTGGCACATGACCAGCGGCGGGGTGCCGGCCGCGGCCAGCGTCGCGGTGAGCGCATCGCGCACGGAGTCGTACAGCTCGGGGATCCGGGACCAGAAGGTGGCGGTCTCCAGGGTCTCGGCGAAGGCGCCCGCGTCGAGCAGCGAGTCCCGCAGGTAGGGGGCGGAGTACCGGCCGTGGGCCCAGCGCTCGCCGGGCTCCTCGCCCAGGTACGCGCCGCCGCACTCGCGCAGTACGGCCGCGGCCTGCTCCCGGCGCAGGGCGGTGTCCTCCGCGGTGCCCTCGTAACCGGCGATCGCCGTGCAGCCCGCGGACGCGGCCCCGTCCGAGCCGATCGCGTCGGGCTGGGCGAGGCCGACCATCGTCTCGGTCTCGTCGGACAGGCGCAGCACCGTGGGGCGGGGGCCGTCCTGGGCGAGCCGGCGCAGGGCCGCGGCGCCCTCGGCGAAGGAGGCGAAGCGCCAGCCCTCGTAGACCTTGACCTGGGGAAGCGGGCGGATCCGCACCGTCACGGAGGTGATGACGCCCAGCGCGCCCTCGGAGCCGAGGATCAGCTGGCGCAGGTCGGGGCCGGCCGCGGAGCGGGGGGCGCGGCCGGCGTCGAGGGTGCCCCGCGGGGTGGCGACGGTCAGGCCCAGCACCATCTCGTCGAAGCGGCCGTAGCCCGCGGAGGCCTGGCCGCTGGAGCGGGCGGCGGCGAATCCGCCGATGGTGGCCCACTCGTAGGACTGGGGGAAGTGGCCCAGGGTGAAGCCTTGTTCGGCCAGGAGCGCCTCCGCGTCGGGGGCGCGCAGCCCCGGCTGCAGGATCGCTGTCCGCGAGACGGGGTCCAGCGACAGCAGACGGTTCATGCGGCGCAGGTCCAGGGCGACGAAGGGGCGCCGCCCCTGCGGGGCGAGGCCCCCCACGACGGAGGTGCCGCCGCCGAAGGGGACGACGGCGAGGCCGTGTTCGGCGCAGACGGCGAGGACGGCCAGGACCTCGTCGTGGCCGGCGGGCAGCACGACGGCCGCCGGGGTGTCGTCGACGTCGCCGCCGCGGATGCGCAGCAGGTCGGGGGTGGACTTGCCGCGCGTGTGGCGGATCCGGGTCTCGGCGTCCGTGCGCACGTGGGCCGGGTCGCCCACGCAGTCGGCGAGGTCCTGCCGGGCCTCGTCGGTGAGGGGGGACCCGGGTACGGCGACGTCCTCCAGGGCGGCGGGTTCCGCGCCGCGGGGTTTGACGCCCAGCAGATCGCGCAGCAGGCCGATCACGGTGTCGGGCAGCGGGGCCGCTTTGGCCGGGTCGCCCCAGCCGCTCCACAACATGTCCACGGGCTCGTCCTCACCGGTCGTTTCTGGGGGTGCCGTCTCCTGCGTCCCCCACAGGGCGTTACACTGTGACACATGGCGCCTATTCGTCACAACAGCTCGGACAGCGACCCGGTGCTCGACGCGGTCCGCGACTGCGTCCTGGCCGTCGGCGTCCGCCGCACGACCCTGACCGACGTGGCCCGCCGGGCCGGCGTGTCCCGCATGACGCTCTACCGGCGGTGGCCCGACGTGCGCACGCTCGTCGGCGACCTGATGACCCGTGAGTGGGTCTCGGTCGCGGTGGACGCGATGCCCGAGCGGCACGAGGGCACGAGCATCCGGACGTACATGGTCGAGGGGTTGGTGGCGGGGGTGCGCGCCTTCCGCCGCCACCCGCTGTTCGTCAAGATCCTCGACGTCGACCCCGAACTGCTCCTCCCCTATGTGCTGGACCGCCGCGGCGCCAGCCAGGACGCACTGCTGGAACGGATCGCCGGCGCCCTGGAGGAGGGCCACGCCGACGGCTCGGTCCGCGCCGGTCACGTCACCCGGCAGGCCCGTTCCGTGCTGCTGGTCGTCCAGTCGTTCACGCTCTCGTTGCGCACCATGACCGACGAGGACGACCCCGACCTGACCTCCGCGGCCTTCCTCGGGGAGTTGCGGGACATCCTGGAGAGGACCCTCGCCCCATGAGTTCCATGAGCCCCATGAGTTCCATGAACAGCCCGGCCCCCTCCCCCGCGTCCTCGCTCAGCGCCGCGCGGCGCGCCCGCGAACTGGCGGAACTGGCCGCCGGCGAGCAGGTGGACGTCCTGGTCGTCGGCCTCGGCGCCACCGGCGCGGGCGCGGCCCTCGACGCGGCGTCCCGCGGGCTGTCGGTCGCCGCGATCGACGCCCACGACCTGGCCTTCGGCACCTCCCGGTGGAGCTCCAAGCTGATCCACGGCGGCCTGCGCTACCTGGCTTCCGGCCAGTTGGACGTCGCGTACGAGAGCGCGGTGGAGCGCGGCGTGCTGATGGAGCGCACCGCCCCCCACCTCGTCCGCGCCCAGCCCTTCGTGCTGCCGCTGACCCCGCTGGTCTCGCGCGGGCAGGCCGCACTGGCCTGGTCCGGTTTCCGGGCCGGCGACGCGCTGCGCCTGTCGGCGCGGACGGCGCGGGCCACTCTCCCGGCGCCGCGTCGGCTGTCCGCGGTGGAGACCCGGCACCTCGCCCCCGCCCTGCGCACCGCGGGGCTGCGCGGCGGCCTGCTGTCCTGGGACGGCCAACTCGCCGACGACGCCCGCCTGGTGACCGCGATCGCCCGGACCGCCGCGGCGCACGGGGCGCGTGTCCTGACGCGGGTGCGCGCGGTCTCGCTCAGCGGCTCGGGCGCCGTCGTACGCGACGAGCTGACCGGCGAGGAGCACACGATCCGGGCCCGTGCGGTGGTCAACGCCTCCGGCGTGTGGGCGGGCGGCCTGGTCGACGGCGTACGGCTGCGTCCGTCCCGGGGCACGCACCTGGTGCTGCGCTCGGAGGGCCTCGGCGGCCTGCCCGCAGGCCTGCACATACCGATCCCCGGGGAGTCCAACCGGTTCGTGCTCGTCCTGCCGCAGGGCGACGGCCGGGTGTACGTGGGGCTCACCGACGAGCCGGTCGACGGAGCCGTCCCCGACGTGCCGGAGGTGCCCGAGACGGACATCGGCTTCCTGCTCGACGTGCTCGGCACGGCGCTCGACGTCCCCGTCCACCGCGACGACGTGGTGGGGGCGTTCGCCGGACTGCGCCCGCTGCTCGACACCTCCGCCGACGGCTCGGGCCGTACCGCCGACATCTCGCGCAAGCACGCGGTGCTCACCTCCGCCGAGGGCGTGGTGACCGTCGTCGGCGGCAAGCTGACGACCTACCGCCGCATGGCCCAGGACGCGGTCGACGCCGCCGTCACGGCCCGCGGGCTCGGCACCGCCCCCTGCCGCACCACGTCGCTGCCGCTCGTGGGCGCCGCAGCGCCGCACGTGCTCACCGGCCTGCGGGCCCCGCGCCGCCTGGTGCAGCGCTACGGAACCGAGGCCCCCGCCGTGCACGCCCTCGGGGCCGCCGATCCCGCCCTGCGGGAGCCGGTCGTGCCCGGTCACCCCGTCACGCGCGCGGAGTTGGTGTGGGCCGTACGCCACGAGGGGGCCCTCGACACCGGCGACCTCCTCGACCGGCGCACCCGCGTGGGCCTCGTCCCGGCCGACCGCGAGACGGCGCTGAAGGCGGCGGAGGAGGCACTGGCCGGGGCGTGAACCCGGCCCGGGGTCACGGGACGGCGGCGGCCCCCGGGGCGCGGTCCGGGGCACGCCAGCCGGCTTCGAGGCGGTCCAGGAGCGTGCGGAACGTGGGGTCCACACGCTCCTCCTCACCGTCCGCGAGGAATGCGAGCAGGAGTCCGAAGACGGCGTCCACCAGGAGGGATGCCTCGATGCGCGCACGCTCCCCTGCCATACCCAGGCCCTCGAAGACAGGGGCGATGAGCTCGGTCCACTCGGTGACCAGTCCGTACATGTGGGGGCCGTGGCGCTCGGGTCTCAGCATGGCGGCGGCCATCATCTCGAAGTACAGGGGCAACAGCGCAAGGCGCTCGGGGCTGCGGATCTCCCGCCACAGCGCCTCCGCCAGGCGTCGCATCCCCTCCGCGTCCCGGGGCGTGCCGGCCACCGCGAGGACCTCGCGGAAGCGCAGGATCGGCCGGCTCGCGTCCAGGGCGAGTGCCTCGGCGACCAGGCGTTCCTTGCTGCCGAAGTAGTAGAGGAGCATCCGGTCGCTGGTGCCCAGCGCCTTGGCCATCGGCCGCAGGGAAAGATCCGCCAGGCCGTGCGCGACCACGTACTCCCGCACACGGTCGAGGAGTTCCCGCCGCTTGTCGGCATCGGCCCGTCGCGGCATGACACTCTCCCGAAGTCCGCATTTATCACTTTTGCCAGCGTATTTACCGTAGCACCCGCTACATGTATATTTGATAGACGTAGCGGGTGCTACAGGAAAGACTCTCGCGCCTCACACTCCCGACAGCGGAAGGGAATGATCACCATGGCCGCCGCCCAGGCCATCGGCACAGACGGGACGCGCACCTCAGCGTCCTGGCTCGCCCGGCAGCTCAGGCTGTGGTCACGCACCCTGGAGCCCGTGCGCCCCCTGCACGCTCCGGCCGGACGCGCCTCCGCCCGGGACGCCTCCTGGCCGCTGGAGCACGAGCTGGCCTCGGTGGGCCGCGCCCGCAGGCTGGCCACGGCTCAGGTGCGTTCATGGGGCCTTGGCAACCTCGCGGATACGGCGGAACTCCTGGTCAGCGAACTGGTCACCAACGCCCTGCGGCACGCACGCGGTCCAGTGCGGATGAACCTGCGCGTCGCGGAGGGGCACCTGCGGTGCGAGGTCGAGGACATCAGCTCCCGGGCCGCGGTCCGGCGCGTCACCGACACCGATGCGGAGGGCGGGCGCGGCATGGAGATCCTGGACCTGCTCAGCGACGCCTGGGGCTCGGACCTGACGGCGACCGGCAAGACGACGTGGTTCGAACTGTCGCCGGCCGCCGCCTGGCAGGACGCCCGCGAAGCCCCCTCCCACCAGTGCCGTGACACCGGACTTACCCACCAGTAGCCTCTACTGCGTCGTCAGCGGGCGGGAGAGCAGCGGTGAGCATGCCGGACCATAGTGATGTCGAGGCCTTCTTCGAGCGGGTGGCGGACGAACGCTTCGTCCCGACCGGGTACACGCGCGGCCCCTGGGACGCCGCGAGCCAGCACGCCGGGCCGCCCGCGGCCCTGCTCGGCCGCGCGGTGCAGACGCGTCCGGGCGCCCGCGAGGACATGCGCCTGGTCCGGATCACCTTCGAGATCCACAGCCCGGTGCCGCTCGCCCCGCTCACCGTGACCACCCGCGTGCTGCGCGAGGGGCGCAGTGTGGAACTGGTCGAGGCCTCCCTGTCGCCCGACGGGGGCGCTCAGATCATGCGGGCGCGGGCCCTGCGCATCCGCACCGCGCCCGGCACCGTCCCCGCCGCGGGCCCCACCACGGATCCCGGCGCCGCCGCGGAACCCGCCGTTCCCGGACCCGCGCAGGCCCGCCCCGAGCCGTTCTTCCCCGTGCCGTGGGACACCGGCTACCACACGGCCATGGAGACCCGCTTCGCCGCCGGTTCCTTCCTCGACCGCGGCCCCGCCACCTGCTGGCTGCGGATGCGCGTCCCGCTCGTAGCGGGAGAGAAGACCGCTCCCCTGGACCGTGTCCTGGTCGCGGCGGACTCCGGCAACGGCGTGAGCAACGTGCTGGACTTCTCCGAGCACCTCTTCGTCAACCCCGACCTCACCGTCCACCTCCACCGCCACCCCGCCGGCGAGTGGGTCTGCCTCGATGCCCGCACCACCGTCGACCCGTACGGCGTGGGCATGGCCGAGGCCTCCCTCCACGACGAACAGGGCCCCATCGGCCGCAGCGTGCAGAGCCTGTTCGTCGCCCCGCGTCGCGGCGCCTCGGCCTGACCCCGCCCCGGGGAAGCGGTCGTCCGACGGGACGTCAGCCGAGGAGCTCCCGGACCACCGCCGAGGCGACGGCGGCGTCGAGGGCCCCGACGCCTGTGAGGTCGGCGATCGTCACAGTGGCGTCCGTGCGGTCCCTGCGGTCCGGAGGGGTGCGGAGCAGGGCCCCGAGGGGGACGTCGGCGTCGTGCGGGACCGCGCCCGCTCGGACGGCGTGCGCGAGGTCGCCGTGGTGGAGGCACTGTTCGTGGTCGTCCGTGGCGATGACGGCGGCACGGGCGAAGAGCGCGGGCGGCAGCTCGTTCTTGTGCGGCATGTCCGCGCCGACGGCGGTGACGTGCGCGCCGGGGCGGACCGCGTCGGCGTCCAGCACCGGGGAGGTGGCGGGCGTGGCGGTGACGACGATGTCGGCGCCCGCGGCCTCCGCGGCGGAGGCGGGGCCGGCGCTCAGCCCGTGGGCCGCCAGGTGCTCGCAGAGGGCGGCCGCCCGGCCCCCGTCGCGGCCGTGGACGAGGACCCGGCCGACGGGGCGCAGCATCGCCAGCCACCGCACCTGCAGCCGGGCCTGCTCGCCGGTGCCGAACACCCCCACGCTGCGGGCTTCGGGGCGGGCCAGGGCGTGGCCGGCGAGGGCTCCGGCGGCTGCCGTGCGCCAGGCCGTGAGGCATCCGCCGTCGTCGAGGACGGCGCGGACCCGGCCGGTGTGGGCGCTGATGACGCAGACCAGGCCGTGGTTGACGGGTGCGCCGCGCTCCGGGTTGCGGTAGAAGCCGGAGGCGATCTTCACGGTGAAGTCGTCGGACCCGTCGATCCAGCCCGTCTTCACGTGGCAGTCGCCGTCCGCGGCGGGGAACGTCAGATGGGTGGGCGGCGGCACGGTGGTGCGGCCGGCCGCGTGGGCGATCAGCGCGGCACGGACCGCGTCCAGCACCAGCGCGGGCCGCGCGGCGGCCTCGATCTCCTCGGGGCCCAGGACGGGGACGGTCATCGGCGCGCTCGCAGCCAGCCGGCGAGGGCGTCGAGTCCGGGGGCCGGGTCGCGGCGCCCGACGCCGACACGGAAGCGGTCGGCGGGCGTATCGGTGAGCTCGGAGCGGAAGATGCTCGCGGGCAGCAGCAGGACCCCGGCCTGCTCGACGAGTTCGGTGCAGAAGCGTTCCACGCCGTCGGCGCCGAGGTAGCGGGGGTAGGCGACGCAGCCGCCGTCCGGGGCGCGCCAGCTGAACAGGTCGTCGAACTCGGCGAAGAAGGCGTCGAAGAGCGGGAGGTTGGCGGCGATCAGGGCGCGGTTGCGGTCCAGGATCCGGTCGCGGGCCTTGAGGGCGATCCGGGCGAGCACCTCGCTGGGCGCGGCGTTGCAGATCGTGGTGTAGTGCTTGGCCCGCTCCAGGCGCGAGCGCAACTCCCGGTCCCGGCAGGCGATCCAGCCGATCCGCAGCCCGGGCAGGCCGAGCGCCTTGGACGTGACGTTCAGCGACAGCGCCCGTTCCGACAGGTCGGCGGCCTGGGGCAGGGTGCGGGCCGGGTCGCGTTCGAGGCCGCGGTAGACCTCGTCGCTGAACAGGTGGATGCCGCGCTCGTCGCAGAGCTCGGCCAGGCGCGCGAAGTCGGCGGCGTCGATGACCTTGCCGGTCGGGTTGTTGGGGAAGTTGACGGACACGACGCGGGTGGTGGGGCGGAGCGCCGCGGCCACCCGGTCCACGTCCAGGGCCCAGTCCCGCTCGGGGTCGAGCGGCACGCCCGTCACCTCGCACAGGGAGAGCGGCACGGTCTCCGCGGCCTGGTAGTTGGGGGTGACGACGACGGCGTGGTCGCCGGGGCCGAGGAGCACCTGCATCGCGAGGTAGAGCGCCTCCTCCGCGCCTGCGAAGCAGATCACGTCGTCGGCGCCCGCCCGTTCGTACGTTGCGGCGATCGCCTCGCGCAACCCGGGGTCGCCGAAGGTCCGGGTGTAGCCGAGGGAGAGCGTCTGCCAGGCGTGCCGGTCCTCGGCGTCTGCGAGTTCCAGCAGTTCGGGGAGGGTCATGGTCTGCGCGTCCGAGGCGGTCAGGTGATGACGGACGGTGAACTCCCAGCGGGAGAAGTACGTTTCCAGCCGGAAGTCGGGAAGTCGGCTCACGGGCGCTTCCTCTGCGCTTTGAGGTCGGCGAGCAGGGCGTAGACGGTGGAGCGGGACGCCTGCAGGGCGCCGGCCACGACGGGCACGGCGCGGCGCATCGTGAACACCCCGGTCCGGTCGAGCTCCTCGAGGATCGCGAGGCGGTCCTCGCGGCCCAGGCGGTCCACCGGGCAGCCCCGGTCACGGGTGTAGGTGCCGACGGTCCGCTGCACGTGCTCGGTCCAGTCCTGCTCGAAGAGCGGCTCCGGGTGCGGCACGGTGGGCGCGGCGAAGGCGGAGAGCACCGAGGCCGCCTGCTCCAGCGGGGTCCGGTCGAGGTTGACGCACAGCACCGCGGAGGGCCGGCCGTCGCCGTCCCGCAGGACCGCGCTGACGGACGAGAGCCGGCGCCCGTCGGCGAGCAGCTTCTCGTACGGGCCGTACACGTCGTGCGCCGACGGGTCCAGCCGCTCCAGCTCGCCCAGCAGCGAGGGGTCGCCGGCGGTACGCCGCGACATGGGGTTCCAGATGCCCAGCACGCGGTCGTCGGCGACGTCGTGCAGGACCACCTCGGCGTACGGGCTCAGCAGCAGGGCCACGGCCTGGCAGACCGGGGCCCACTGCCGTACCCGGGGGTCGTTCTCGTCGAGTCGCGCCTTCTCCATGGCTGGACTCTACGTCCATCCTGGACATTAAGTCCAGCCCCTGCGCGGAGGGGCGCACGACACGGCCTTGCCTAGGTGTTCTGTCCCGGGAGGTTGTGGACGGGTGATGCAGGTCTCGGTTGAGGGATCTTGAAATGGGTGAGGGCCTTCTGGCCTGGTGTGGATTGC
>NZ_JARAVL010000074.1:0-20715 GCF_033792725.1 Streptomyces sp. PA03-5A
GATCCGCAGCACGGCCGGGCCGGGCGGGAGGTCCCCCCTCCGGCGCCCGCCGCGGCGGCGCGGGACATGGTGCGGGCGCCGGTACGCATCGCGGACGTTGCGGCGGCCGGGCTGGTGCGGCCCGGTGACCGGGTGGACATCCTCGCGGCGGCACGCGTGGTGGCCCGCGGGGCGCCCGTGGTGGCCGTGCCCTCCCCCGCCGACGGCGTCCCGGGTGGCGGGGCGACGAGCGTGGACGGGGGCGGGGGCGGGGGCGGTGCGCTCATCGTGCTGTCGGTCCCGCGCCGGACGGCGGCCGCGTTGTCCGGCGCCGCGGCCACCTCGCCCCTGGCGGTGGCACTGCGCTAGCCGCACTCCGTGAGAAAGGCAACCGGCGGGGAGGCCCGTGGCGCCACCCCTTACTCTCGGAGGCCGAACCGCTCACCCACCTCCGTCACCGCCGGCCCCCACGCCGGCGGCGCCCGGCGGACACCACCAGGCCCCACGGGTCCCCCGGGCCGAACTGCACGGTCGTTCTTCGAAAGGAAATCGTCCCTTGAAGGGCTTCAAAGCCTTCCTGCTGCGTGGCAACGTCGTCGAGCTCGCTGTGGCGGTCGTCGTCGGCGCCGCGTTCAGCAAGATCGTCGACGCGTTCGTGAAGGGCCTCATCAATCCGGTGATCGGTGCCATCGGCACCAAGAACCTCGACGGCTACACCCTCTGCATCGAGTCGCCCTGCACCGTCGTCAACGGCGAGCTCACAAAGGGTGTGGGCCTCCTCTGGGGCGCGGTCGCCGGCGCGGCACTGACGTTCCTCATCACGGCTGCGGTCGTGTACTTCCTGCTGATCCTGCCGATGAACAAGCTCAACGAGCGGCGCAAGGAGGGCAAGGAAGCAGCGGTGGCCGGCCCGACGGAGCTGGAGCTGCTGACCGAGATACGCGACCTGCTGGCCCGCCAGCAGCAGGGCCACGGCGGCGGCCCCGGCATCCCCTCCCCCTACGGCCACAGCGGTACCAACCGGACGCATCCGTAGCGACCGTCCGCCTCAGATGTGGTGCGGGGGCTTCTCGTCGAGGAAGCGCGCGAGATCTCCCGCACCACCCTGGCCGGGGCGCTCGCCCCACCCGGTGTCGGTGTCATCGGACGACTGCCGGTCCAGCGGGTCGTCGAAGACCAGCGCCGGCACGTGCTCGCGCGGCGCATGCGGGGCCGGGGCCGCGGCGGGCCCCGTAGCGGGGTCGGAGGTGCTGCTCATGCCGTCAAGGGTACGGGGCCGTCCACACGCCCGGCCGCGACGAAGGCCCGGCCGTACGCACGCGGGCGACGCACGACCGGGCCGGCCGGGGAAAGGGTCGAGCCCCGGCACAGGGGGGTGGCGCCGGGGCTCGAGTCTGTGGTGGAGCGGGCGCCTGCGGCGGCGCCCGCCTGACGTCAGGCCGCCTCGATGGACAGCCCGGTTGCGCGCGCCATGCGCTTGAGGTCCGCCAGCGCGTGCTTCTCGATCTGCCGGATCCGCTCACGCGTCAGCCCGTGCTGCTTGCCGACCTCGGTCAGCGTGCGCTCACGGCCGTCCACGATCCCGTACCGCGCCCGGATGATGGACGCCGTCCGGTCGTCGAGCCGGTCGATCAGATCCTCCAGTTCCTCACGCCGCAGCATGACGAGTACGGAGTCCTCCGGCGAAGCCGCCGACGTGTCCTCGACGAGATCGCCGAACTGGGTCTCGCCCTCGTCATCCACCGACATGTTCAGGCTCACGGGGTCGCGCGCCCAGTCCAGGACGTCGGAGATCCGTTCCGGGGTGGAGCCGAGCTCGGCCGCGATCTCCGCGGGCTCCGGGTCGCGCCCGTGCTCGCGGTTGAACTCGCGCTGCACCCGGCGCACCCGCCCCAGCTCCTCCACCAGGTGGACGGGGAGCCGGATGGTGCGCGACTGGTCCGCGATGGACCGGGTGATCGCCTGACGGATCCACCACGTCGCGTACGTGGAGAACTTGAAGCCCTTGGTGTAGTCGAACTTCTCGACGGCGCGTACCAGGCCTGCGTTGCCTTCCTGGATGAGGTCGAGCAGCGGCAGGCCGCTGCGCGGATAGCGTCGCGCGACGGCGACGACCAGGCGCAGGTTGGAACGGATGAAGACGTCCTTGGCCCGCGCACCCGCGGCGGCTATCGTCTCCAGTTCCTCTCGGTCGGCGTCCGCTCCCTGACCCAGCTCCTCGCCCGCGAGGAGCTGCTCGGCGTAGACGCCGGCCTCGATCGCCCTGGAAAGCTCGACTTCCTGCGCGGCGTCGAGCAGCGGCGTGCGCGCGATCTCGTCGAGGTACATGCCGACGAGGTCGCGGTCGGCCATCTCGCCGTGGCCTGCGCGAGCGCTGCTGTTCCCGCCGGTGGTGCTGCGGGCGACGGCACGGGTTGCCATGCGTGCTCCCTTGCGAAGGTTCGGTCGGGTGTCGGATCGAGTGAGCTGCCCCTCCAGCAGCTTCACGCGTGCCTTTCGGCTGCCCACTCGAAAAGAGATAACGACTGGAATCCGGACACAATTCCCAAGCGCCGCCCCGTTTTTTACGATCTTGCAGTACCCTGTCCGGCCACAGCCGGAGGTGGATCATTGCCCGAGTCCGTCGAAGTGCAGGTCAGGCCGGGTGGGGAAGAGGACCTGCAGGCCCTCACCGACCTCTACAACCACTACGTCCGTGAGACACCGGTCACATTCGACCTGGAGCCTTTCTCCCCGGAACAGCGCCGCCCTTGGCTGCTCTCCCACCCGGAAGACGGACCGCACCGCCTTTTGGTTGCCCACGGGACGCAACAGGACGGTACGAACGCACTGCTCGGATACGCCACGAGCAGCCCGTTCCGCCCGAAGGCCGCGTACTCCACCTCCGTGGAGACCTCCGTGTACTGCGCCCCGGAGGCCGGGGGCCGCGGCGTCGGCACCCTGCTCTACACGGCGCTCTTCGAGGCCCTGCTGGGCGAGGACCTGCACCGCGCGTACGCCGGGATCGCGCAGCCCAACGAGGCGTCCGTCCGCCTGCACACCCGCTTCGGCTTCCGTCCGCTGGGCGTCTACCGCGAGGTCGGCCGGAAGTTCGGCCGCTACTGGGACGTCGCCTGGTACGAGAAGGACCTGACCTGAACCGGCGCGCGCTCAGCGCAGCCAGGGAAGGTCCACCGCTCCATTCTGCGGCTGCAGCCCCTCGGCGATGACCCGGCAGATCTCGCCGAGCTGGCGCACCTGCTCCTCCGAGAGCCGGTCGAAGATCGCCCCGCGCACCGCCTCCACATGGCCCGGAGCGGCCGCCGCGAGCGCGGCGAAGCCCTCGTCGGTGAGGACCGCGAGCTGGCCGCGCCGGTCGGAGGGGCAGTTCTCGCGACGGACCCAGCCGTTCTCCTCCAGGCGGGAGATGGCGTGGGAGAGCCGGCTGCGCGTAATCTTCGAGCGTTCGGCCAGCTCCGTCATGCGCATCCGGCGGTCGGGGGTCTCCGAGAGCCACACCAGCAGCGAGTAGTACGCGTGGGGCATCCGCGCGTCGCGCTGGAGCTGCCGGTCGAGTGCGTCCGAGATCAACTGGGTGGACGCCATGTACGCGCGCCAGGCGCGCTGCTCCTCCTCGCTCAGCCAGCGGGGTTCGGGGGCTCTCGTCGTCATCCTCCCAGCCTACGAATTCGACCTTGAACTTTCAAGCAATCGCCGGTACGTTCCCCCTTGCCAGCTTGAAACTTCAAGGAACTCTTCAGGCGAGGGAGCCGTATGACGACCCCGACCGCACCGGACGCAGCCCCCGCCCCATCGCGCGCGGCCATCCGCACCCGGGTGCGGATCCCCCTGACCTTCCCCGACGGCTGGACGACCCCGGCCGACGTCTTCACCTTCACCGGCCTCGCCGACGGCAAGGAGCACCTCGCGCTCGGCCTCGGCCCTCACGAGGGCGTGACGTCCCCACTGGTCCGCCCCCACTCCGAGTGCCTGACGGGCGACGTCTTCGGCTCCGCGCGCTGCGACTGCGGCCCCCAGCTGCGCGAGGCCGTGCAGCGCATCGCCGAGACCGGCGGCTACCTGCTCTACCTGCGCCAGGAAGGCCGCGGCATCGGCCTGTACGCCAAGCTCGACGCGTACGCCCTCCAGGACGAGGGCCTGGACACCTACGCCGCCAACCGCGCCCTCGGCCGCCTCGACGACGAACGCGACTACACCGCCGCCGCCCAGATGCTCGGCGCCCTCGGCGTCGACGCCGTGCGCCTGCTCAGCAACAACCCCGACAAGGCGGCGCAGCTGTCCGCGCTGGGCGTCACGATCACCGAGCGGGTTCCGACCGGGGTCCACCTGTCCGAGGACAACGTGCGCTACCTGCGCGCCAAGGCCGAGCACACCCACCACACCCTCGACCTCCCGGCCTGAGGAGGCCCCATGCGCATGCCCGCCCTGTACCTCTCGCACGGCGCCCCGCCGCTCGCCGACGACCCGGTGTGGCCCGGCGAACTGGCCGCCTGGTCCGCCGGGCTCCCCCGCCCCACGGCGGTCCTCATGGTCTCCGCGCACTGGGAGGAGGCCCCGCTCGCCCTCGGCGCCACCACCACGGTCCCGCTCGTGTACGACTTCTGGGGCTTCCCCCGCCACTACTACGAGGTGCGGTACGCGGCCCCGGGCGCGCCCGCGCTGGCCGACTCCGTGCGCAAGCTGCTGCGCGGCGCGGGCACTCCCGTTCAGGACATCCCCGACCGCGGCCTGGACCACGGGGCGTACGTCCCGCTCGTGGAGATGTACCCGGACGCCGACGTCCCCGTGCTGCAGGTCTCGATGCCCACCCTCGACCCGCGGGAGCTCATGGACATCGGGCGCAGGCTCGCCCCGCTGCGCGACGAGGGCGTGCTGATCGTCGGCAGCGGCTTCTTCACCCACAACCTGGCCGCGCTGCGGCACGCCGGCGGGGTGCCGGGCTGGTCGGCGGAGTTCGACGACTGGGGGCACCGCGCGCTGGACGGGCAGGACGTGGACGCCCTGCTGGACTTCGAGCACAAGTCCCCCGCCGGGCGGCTCGCCCACCCCAGGACCGAGCACTTCGCACCGCTCTTCGTCACGATGGGCGCGGCCGAGGACGACCTCGGCACCCAGCGCAGCGTCATCGACGGCTTCTGGATGGGCCTGGCCAAACGGTCCGTGCAGTTCGGCCGGTAGTCTCCGCAACGCGAAGGGCCCCGCTTCCTCCCATGAAGCGGGGCCCTTCGCCGTACTCGCCGTCTCCGGCGTGCCGTCGTCGTCGACGCGTCCGTCAGTGGGCGATCACCGGGACGGCGACCTCCTCGGCGCCCTCGGCGTCCTTGCTGCCGGACGCCGCCACCACACCGCCGCCACCGCTGGTGGTGATGAAGGTGAAGGCGATGATCGCGGACAGGGCCAGGATGCCGACCGCCCACCAGATGGCGGTGGAGTAGCCGTGCACGGCCGCGGCGTTGACGAAGCCCTGCTTGCCGAGCGTACGGGCCTCGGCAGCGTGTGCGGCGACCCACGTGGTGGTGGCGCTGGCCGCGATGGTGTTCAGCAGCGCCGTGCCGATGGCACCGCCGACCTGCTGCGAGGTGTTGACCATGGCGGAGGCGACACCCGCGTCACGCGGCTCGACACCGTGCGTGGCCAGGCTCATGGCCGGCATGAAGGCCGTACCCATGCCGAGGCCGAGCAGGATCTCGGCCGGCAGGACCAGGCCCGCGTACGAGCTGTCGACCGACAGCTGGGTCAGCAGCAGCATGCCCAGACCCGCCACCAGGAAGCCCGGGGTCATCAGCAGGCGCGGACGCACGCGGGTCATCAGACGCGCGCCGATCTGCGTGGAACCGGCGATCATGCCCGCGATCATCGGGAGGAAGGCGAAGCCGGTCTTCAGCGCGGAGTAGCCCTGGACGACCTGCAGGTAGTAGGTGAGGAAGAGGAACAGGCCGAACATCGCGATGATGGCCAGACCCAGCGAGAGGTAGACGCCACCGCGGTTGCGGTCGGTCACCACGCGCAGCGGCAGCAGCGGGGCCTTCACGCGGGCCTCGACGACCACGAACGCGACCAGCAGCACGACCGAGGCCACGAACAGGCCGATCGTGGTGCCCTCGCTCCAGCCGTGGGTCTCGGCGCGGGTGAAGCCGTAGACGAGCGAGACAAGACCGGCGGTGGCCAGCACGACGCCGGGGATGTCCAGGCCGCTGCTGTTGCGGCTGCCGACGGGCTCGTGGACGAAGCGCATGGCACCGAACGCGGCGACGGCGGCGAAGGGGATGTTGACGAAGAACGTCCAGCGCCAGTCCAGGTACTCGGTGAGCACACCACCGAGGATCAGGCCGACGGCACCGCCACCACCGGCGATGGCGCCGTAGATGCCGAACGCCTTGGCGCGCTCCTTGGCCTCGGTGAACATCACCGCGAGGAGCGACAGCGCGGCCGGCGCGAGCAGCGCGCCGAAGGCACCCTGCAGCGCGCGGGCACCGAAGAGCACCCCCTCGTTGGCCGCGGCGCCGCCGATCGCGGAGGCGGCCGCGAAGCCGATCAGGCCGGTGACGAAGGTGCGGCGGCGGCCCCACAGGTCGGCGATGCGTCCGCCGAAGAGCAGCAGGCCGCCGAAGACCAGCGCGTAGGCCGTGATGACCCACTGCTTGTTGGCGTCGGAGATGCCCAGGTCGGTCTGGGCGGAGGGCAGGGCGATGTTCACGATGGTGCCGTCGAGGACGACCATCAGCTGGGCTATCGCGATGAAGGCCAGCGCCTTCCAGCGCTGGGCGTGTGCCAGATCAGGCATGGATGAACTCACTAACGGGACGAAGAGATGACGACATTGAAGACGAAGAGGACATACGGTACGTAACGGAAATGTTGTGGGCGAGTGAATTACGCGGGGGCGCCCGTTCGGCAGGCGGAACTCAGCGACATTGCCGAAGGTCCTCGAAAGTGGCGGAGTCACCCGGGAGTTCGGAGCGCGCCGGCGCCTCCAGGCCGTCCACGAACAACTGCAGATGACGGCGGATGAAGCGCTCCATGCTGCCGCAGTGCTTACCGGGCAGCGGCCGCGTCAGCTGGCTGACGGCCACCATCACGTCGCCGACGTCGATGTCGGCGCGGAGCCGTCCGGACCGCCGCCCGGCGGCCATCAGCTCCTCGATCGCGTGCTCCAAGCGTATGCGGCTCTCCTCGAGCCGCGGGTCCCCCTTGCCGAATCCGGTGGAGAGCATCGGGCACAGCGCGCCCACGCGCTCGTCGGCCGCCTCGTGCACGAAGCGGCGCAGCGCGTCGAAGGCGTCCGGCTCCTGCGCCAGTGCCTCCTCGGCCCGCCGGGTGATCCTGTCCGTCACCGACAGGGCCACCTGGAGCGCGAGCTCCTGGCGGTCCGCGAAGTGCCGGTAGACGGTGGCGTTGCCCACACCTGCCCGCTTGGCTATCTCGTCGAGCGGGGCGTCGGTACCGTGCTCGAGGAGCACCTCGCGGGCGGCGACGATGATCCGCTCGCGGTTGCGCGTGGCGTCCGCGCGGAGCTTCGTGGCGACGACTGCCATAACGGGTACTCCTCTCTGTCTCTCGGTGGCGCTCGGTTCCGGGGAGCGAGTCCCCGTTTGTGCGACGTAGGTGTAAACGGGGAGCCGTTCCCCGGATATTTCAGGGCCGCTTGTGAGCTGAGTCACAATCAATGCGGGTGGCTCCGGCAGCCCTTGAGGGGCCTCCCGGGCCGTCCGGTCCCCGCACGCACGGGAAGGGCCCCGGACGCTACCGCGCGTCCGGGGCCCTTCCGCTCCTGCCGATGCCTGCTCCGCTTACTCCACGACGAGCTCGACCGGGATGTTGCCCCGGGTCGCCTTGGAGTAGGGGCAGACCTGGTGGGCCTGCTCGATCAGGGTGCGGCCGGTCTCGTTCTCCAGCTCCGACGGCAGCTCGGCGCGGAGCACGACCGCCAGACCGAAGCTCGTGTCGTCCTTGCCGATGGTCACCTCGGCGGTCACGGAGATCTCGCTGGTGTCCACCTTCGCCTGCCGCCCGACCAGGGCGAGGGCGCTGGCGAAGCACGCGGCGTAGCCGGCGGCGAAGAGCTGCTCGGGGTTGGTGCCCTGTCCGTTGCCGCCGAGCGCCGGCGGCATGGCCAGCGCCAGGTCGAGCTGGCCGTCGGAGCTGACGGCGCGCCCGTCACGGCCGTTGGCGGTGGCGACAGCGGTGTACAGCGCGTCCATGGAACGTCCTCTTTCGATCGGTTGCGATCTCGTTGACGACCAGTAGAGCACACAACTGAGTTGCACACAACTAAAACGTGGACGGTCGGGCTACCCTGGACCCATGACCGCCACCGCGCCCGCCCATGCCGGGGACCACCTCCGGCTCGAGAACCAGATCTGCTTCTCCCTGCACGCCGCCTCGCGCGCCTTCGGCGGCGTCTACCGCGTCGTACTCAAGGACCTCGGCCTCACCTACCCCCAGTACCTGGTGATGCTCGTGCTCTGGGAACACGGCGCCCTGCCGGTCAAGAAGATCGGCGAGCACCTGCGCCTCGACTCCGGCACCCTCTCCCCCCTCCTCAAGCGCCTCGAGGCCACCGGCCTCGTACGCCGCGAGCGCTCCACCGACGACGAGCGCTCCGTCACCGTCCACCTCACCGACGCCGGCACCGCGCTGCACGCCAAGGCCCTCCAGATCCCGCGCCGCATCTCCGCCGCCACCGGCCTCGACCTGGAGGAGATCAACGACCTCCGCGCCCGCGTCGACCGCCTCACCGCCGCCCTCACCGCCGCCGACCTCGACGACGGCCCGCCCTGCGGCTGACGCCCCTCGCGCAGCGCCACACACCCCCGGCACCCGGCGCAATCGCCGGCACACCCCTGACCCTCATCCGCTAGGCTGTCCCACGCCTCCGCCTCAGTAGCTCAGGGGATAGAGCACCGCTCTCCTAAAGCGGGTGTCGCAGGTTCGAATCCTGCCTGGGGCACAAGGGAAAAGGCCCGCACCGATCATGGTGCGGGCCTTTTTGACGGCAGGCTTAGACCGCAACCGGGTCTCAGGCGCCCGGCAGTCGGCGCTTGAGCAGGCGGTCCATGTGGCTGATGGCTTCGCGCTGGGTGTCGTGCACGACGTGGGTATGGACGTCCATCGTGATGCTGATCTGGCTGTGCCCCAGGATCTCCATGATGACCCGGGGCGCGACGCCGTCAGCCGTCAGCCGTCAGCCGTCAGCAGCCGTGCCGGTCATCGTGCAGCCGGACCACCCGCAGCCCTGCTTAGGCGGCAACTCGGGTGAAGGACCGGTAGACGTTACGCGGCTCCACCGGGCGGCCGTTCCTCGTCGCGAAGATGTGCCTGGCCTCGGACCAGGCGACGCCCGTGCGCGTGAACGCCTCGCGCTGCCGGAGACGGTGCCAGCGCAGCGGCGCGATGCACAGGGCCGGCATCGGGACGACCCGGCTGCGGCGGCTCTTGGGGTCGTCGTCGTACAGCGTTCCCCGGCGGCGCTGGGTCTGCTGGCGCACGTGGAGCACGCGGTTGTCCAGGTTCACGTCCGACCAGCGCAGGCCCACCAGCTCCCCGCGGCGCAGCCCCATGCAGATGGCCAGCACGAATGCGGCGTACAGCGGGTCCGTGCGCGCGGCTTCCAGGAACGTCAGCGTTTCCTGTAGGGACCATGGGCGGATCTCCCGTTGCTTCATGCGGGGCGGCTCCACCAGCGCCGCGACGTTCCGTGTGATCAGCTCCTCTCGCACTGCTGCCGTCAGCGCGGTGCGCAGCACCCGGTGTGCTTCTTTCGCGGTCGCTGCGGTCTGCTCGTTCTGCACCCGGGTGATGAAGCGGCGCACGTCAGCGACGCTCAGCGACTCCAGCCGCTTCGTGCCCAGCAGAGGGATCAGGTACAGACGCACGTGCGCCTCGTACTTGTCGTACGTGCTGAGCTTGCGGCGCGCCTGGACGAACTGCTCCAGCCAGTAGGGCAGCCACTCGGAGAGCTTCGCGGAGCGCGTGGGTGTCGGGATGCCCTGGCGATCACGCCGGACCAGCTCCTGACGCTTGGTGTCGCACCCCTCCCACGTGTTGCCGTAGACGGTCTTGCGCTTACGGGTGCCGTCCGTCTGGCACGCGAACGTCTCCTCGGCCCAGGACTTCCTGAGCTGGTACGAACGCTGGCTCAACCACATGCGGGACGGTATGGACAACCCCGCGCTGGGCCTCATCTCCCCGTCGACCGTCGCAAGCGCCCCCCGGACCACGGCCCGGAGACTTCGGTGACCGTACGCCGCAGAGGGCTGAGCGGCGTCGTCCCGCGAGGCGAACATCGTCGCGGGGCCGTCTGTGGGCCGTACGAGGGCGCCCAGGGGTGGCCAACGCTGACAAGCATTGGCGGGGCGATCGCAGGCCACGGGGGTGCTCGCCCAGGCAATCCCAGGTCAACGGAAGCCCGATTCACTTCCTGCGCAACAAGATTGGGAATGGGAGGACTACCGCTCCGAGGTCACGGCGTTCGAGCTCCGCACGAACCTCCGAACCTGTAGCTACAAGAGGTTTTCCTCGTGTAACGCAATCTGGGCCGGCAGCGCGATGCTGTCGGCCTGGCGTCGTCTCATTCGCCCCGGGCCGTCTGGGCAGGGACAAGCCCGCCCGAGTTGCCCGCAAGCGTACGGCCCCCTGATCATGCGCAGCCCCAGCCCAGCGAGGCCACCGGCCATACCGCTCCGCCTTCCTCGTCCCCGTCAACGCGAGTAATCCCGGGAAGATGACCAACGGCATGAAGTGTCGCCATACTTGCCCTCTCACGAGGTGGGGAGCACATGACCAACAGTCCACAGATCTCCGAGCTCACGAAGAGTGCGAAGATCACCAGCACATAGTCGTCGAGCACGTCGGCGGGCGCGAAGAGAGGCCCGCCGGCCACTGGACTCCGTGGTGCTGGTCTTGGCGTCTCGTCTGACTGCTGTCCTGCCGGATGCGTGCCAGATCGAGCGGCGAACCATGGCCAACGCCGGGCATCGCATGACCCTCTTACACGGGCAACAGCGGGCCATCTGCCCAGGTCGCCTCTCCCACTCCGCATCACTCAGATCACCCCGCCCCATACCCGTATCTAAGACTCGGACACGAAGCAGTCAGATGACCCACCGGACAAGTCCTAGCTATTCATCTGAGGAAGCGCCTTCCGCCAGCGGACGAAAGGTTTGAGCACGCCACGGAAAAACAGGTAATCGGGCGTCTCCTGAATCGAGTCCCATCCTTGGTAAAGGTTTACGTTGGAGATGTGCGGCGCTTCGGCCCGCAGGCTGTCCAGGTGATCGAGAACGGAAGACCCCATACTCGTGTCGCCGACGAACTGCCAGAAGACGTGCTCGCCGGATGCCTCTTCGAGCTCATCGGCCAACCCGGGACCCTCCGAGTGGAGTCCCCACACGAAGAACAACACGAGGGTCGGTACCTCCTCCGCACGGATGCTTCGCGCGATTCCCCTGATCGCCTCAGCTGCGTCCTCGGGGCCGAAGAGCTCATAGCGGGCCGTGCGCTGGGTGAGCAGGTTGCCCCGCGCAGCATCGTGAGAGAGCAGAGGTTCGCGTGGGAGGACCGCCCAGTCCTCGATCCACCCCGCGGCTTGAGGCAACCGGAGCTCAGGAAGGCGATGCGGCCGTGATGTGTACATCCAGGCATCGACGCCTGCCCCTGGAGCCAGGAAGTCGCCCAAGGTGGCGACTCTGCGGGCCATGTCGGCGATGACTCCGGCCTCGAACGGATAACGGTGTGCCCCAGGTAGGGCTAGCACGACGCGAGTCGAATGTCGCTTCGTCCCGCTGATCCGGACGGCTATGGACGCTGAGTAAATCCCTTTGCGGGTCACCCGCGCACCCTATTCGACCGCTCCGACGGCAAGAACAGCGTCTGCTGGAGCAAGGCGCAGACGGCAGTGACGGCAACGGGGACAGACGGTCGCAGTACCCCGTAGCCTGCCACGGCCGTGATTCACGTCGTGCCGGCCCTGCCAGCGGACTGTGCCCGCATCTTCAAAGCTCAGGTTCCAGCCGTTGTCGGGGCACTGGCTCCGTAGATCCTGACGGCAGAAGATGACGGCAACAGAGCCGTACAAACGCGGACCCCGGCGGTTTCGGGAGGCTTGCCCTGAGCTGGAGCAGTGCCCACACGGGCGCGCCTGTGGCTGTGAACGAACTCCTGAAACGGGTGTCGCAGGTTCGAATCCTGCCTGGGGCACATGACGAAGAGCCAGTTCAGGGGCTTGATCCCCGGAACTGACCCTTTCTCGTGACCACGGCGATGCCACATCCGTGCCACGACGTCCACTACGAGTCCACGTCACCTCGCGCCTTGCGGATCAGCGACCCGAGCCGATCGGCGATCTCGGCCGTTGCCACGTGCTGATAGATCAGCGCGGAGCGCGGAGTGCTGTGGCCCATCCTGGTCATCAGGTCCCGCAGGCTCGCGCCGGAGGCGGCCACGGTGTTCCCCGTATGTCGAAGATCGTGGAAGTGCACGTCTGCCGTGATGCCCGCCTTGGAGCGCGCGCGGATCCAGTCGTCCCGGAAGTTGCTCCGCCGCAACTGCCCACCCCGGGGGGCCGAGAAAGACGTGACCGTCCCGGCCGGGCCCGGCGTAGGTGTCGAGGTGCCGCTTAACGTCCGGCAGCAGTTCGCTCGGGAAGCCAGGTGGATCGGTTCGGCGCAGCCCCCAGTGCGCTGCACCTGTTCGTGCAAGCGCTCGAACCCGGGGCCGTTGGCGACCCGCAGCGCGTCGACCAGGGTCAGCGGATCGGTGCCGCAGGCACCGCGGCGTCAGCCACGGCCGCCGGCGCAACCTGCGTCAAGCTGGAGATATGTCCGAGACTTCACTCAGCCTGAGCCGCTACGACGGACCTGCCACGGTTGGCGGCATCGACTTCGCCGAGGTCCACCTCAGGGAGCACGCCAGCACCGAAAGTCGCGAGTCCCGTACGGGCTGGAAGGGGACCGTTGAGGCCGCCCGCAGCGAGGCACCTGGCATCAGCCCAGAGTGGGCGCTGAAGCCGGGACCGCTGGAGGTACGCCTGCCAACCGGCAGGGTCGGCAGCGCCAACATCCGTAGCCTCTCACTCACGTACGGCGACTTCTGGGTTGTCGAGCTGCTCGGTGTGGGCCCGTCTCCCATGGCCAAGTGAGCGTCGCCGGTCTACTACACGCTCGGTCTTGCGGCGCTGCCCGGTCTCACGACCTTGAGGTCGCGGAGCGGGCCCGTTAGCTCCACACCTGCCAGCGGGACCGTGCCATTGTCAGGGCAGGAATTCGTAGAACGGGCGGCCAGGCGCACGGTTGCGAGAACACACGGTCACGTCCTCACCCCTGAGGTAAGCCAACAGCCACTCCCCGAACGTCATCACGTAGAGAGTCCAGGCCGGGCTGTCAAACTCCTGGACCACGACGCGCCAGGGCGACGAGGGGTCGTCGGGAACGCGAAGGAAAACCGCCTCGCCCGTCGTGGCCGTCGCCACCGGTATCAACTCACCGGGGCTCGCCCCCACCGGACTGGGCAGGAACTCCGCCATGTCCTCCTCACGCCAGAACTCGAGATCCCCCCTGATCTTTTCGCCCAGACTGTGCAGAAGGTGAGCGGCGGGATGCTTCAGATACAACTGCCCGTTGATCTCGATTGAACCGTAGGCGTCGACGATCTCACGGAAGTCCGCAGGAAACTCGATACCAAGTTCCTGCTCCAAGTCCGTCCACGGAGCCGGATCCGACCAGTTGAACCGGGACTCACCCAACAGGGCTTCGATCTCTGCAAGCGTTGCCATCGCCATACCCTTCTGGCACTCCAGCCGTAGATCGCGATCTTGCCAGTGGGCCGACGGGAGGCGGGTCAGACCACAGTACTTGTTACCGATTTCTCTACCTCATCAAGGCACCCAGCGTCGCTCACGCTCCGCCGGGCGCGCGGCCCGCGTCCGGCCGCCGCCCACGCTCCTGCCTCCGTCCCGCTCGGCGCGCCGTCCGCCGCCGCGCGCCCACATAGGTAGGCCCGAGGGCCATGAGGTCAGAGCCGCGGTGACCGGGTCGGCCGGCGCTCCGATGCTTTAGGCAGCCACCATGGGGCGAGCTCGAGGATCGGGGCCCACATCGGGCTATTGCGGGCAGGTCCAGAGACTGCCCGAGTCGCGGGGAGCTTACGGGCCCCGATCTCTCGCCCCATGGCAGCTCCAGCCCAAAGCCTCTCCACACCGGCCTCATGCGAGAGCGCCCTCCCGGCCGTGGCGGGCCGAGAGGGCGCTCAAGTGACGCCAGAACCTCCTACAGCTTGGAGGTTTCAATAGCGAGGACTGGGACGGCCTTATGCCCAGTCAGTGCAGGAGTTGAGGAAGGTGCTCCCTTCGAAGCGAGCAATCTCGACACCCTTCTCGTAGATGCCGTAGCTGCTCTGGGCCGTGGTGGACCACACCTTGGTGGTGCCGTTGCCATCGGCGTTGGTATGCCAGGGCCACGTGAGGGTCTGCCCGGTGTCCGTCTTGGTGAGGTAGCGAACTCGGACGCTGTGGCCATCGGCCGATGTGTCCTTGACCGAGAGAGTCACCTGCACCTCGGCCCTCGGGTCAGAGCCGTTGACGGACACGGACGAGCCAGAAGCGCCCGTAGTCGAGCAGCTGGCGGTCTTGGTCACTGCGGCCGCAGCGCTCGAAGTGGAAGCTGCTCCCACCGTGAGCGCGGTTGCCGCGAAACACACACCCAGGGTGCGGCTGACCATCTTTACGCGGTTCACGTTAACTCCTTTTGGATCTTGAGATGGTGAAGATCAGACCACCGGCAGGGAGCACCAACAAGAACGTTTTCAGACGTGTGTGCTGTCTTGTTCTCGGTTCGGGCGAGTCGGAAGGAGACGGTTGCGGTCGCGTGCCCAGCGCCCCTGGGCCGTGTCTGGGCCGTCCAAGGGCGCTCAAGGGCGACCAAAGGTGACAATAGTTGGCGGGTTGACCGCAGGTCACAGGGCTGGTCGCCTCGGTTATCCCAGGTCGGCGGAAGCCCGATTCACTTCCAGAAGAACTGATTACGCGCCCTTTCGCGCGCTTGCTACTTTTTGGAACCGTGAGCCAGAGTGATGCCCAAGCAGCTGCATTCTTCAGGGACGTCGCACGCGAGCGGACGGTTTGGTTCGTACGTGACGATGCCGGCAGCCCTGCCCCGATGGACTCCAGCGGACGGGGAGCAGCTCCGTGCTGGTCCACGGCCGCGCGCGCGAAACGGCCGCCGAACTCTGGGGTGGAAACCTTCGAGTCGAGTCTCTGACGTTGGACCACTGGCGCAATGCCGGGCTTCCTGACCTGTCCGGCGAACAATTGCTAGTCGGGATCAACTGGACGGGCCCACGGTTGGTGGGATGGAGCTTCACCGTCCCCGAGGTGATCAATCGCCTCACCCACGCGCTCGGCGAATCTTCCCCCGGTCCAGCACCGGCCTCCGGTTAGGCGAGCGACCCGTGAGTGCCCCTCTCAGTGACCGTGCCACATCCGTGCCAGAACGGGAGGGGACTCACGGGGAACCGGGGTGCCGAGGGGTGCGCCTGCCGGACTCTGTTCAAGGTGGGGAATCCACAGGTCACGCCGGTGTTCGCCCCACCTCGCCCCTAAGGCGGTGCTCATATGCCGGTTGGGCCGATTACGGGGCCGGAGGCTTCCAGGCGGTGGACGAGTGCACGCAGGGCCCGGAGTTCGGCGTCCAGTGCCTGCGTGCCTTCGCGGGTGAGGGCGATCCACGTGCGGGGGCGCTTGCCAGCGTAGCCCTTCTCCAAGGTGATCAGGCCTGAGTCCTCCAGCACCTTCAGATGCCGGGACAGGTTTCCGTCGGTGACGGCCAGTTGCTTCTTCAGGAAGCCGAACTCGACCCGGTCGGCTTCGCGAGCGACGGTGAGGATGCCGAGCCGCACGCGCTGGTGGACGGTGTCGTCCAGCGCGTGGGTCGGATGCAGTCCTTCGTGGTTGTCACGCGCGGCGGACGAGTCCTCGACGCTCATGAGGCGACGGTACGCGTACCGGCAGCGTCCGGGGAGGCCCGGCGGCGGACTGCCACCCGCTCCGCCAGACCAGCGAGGAGTAGGACGGCCGCAAGCAGGAGAGCCTTGGCCTGCGGGCCGTCGGTCCAGCCGGGGTGGGTGGGGTGCTCCCAGGGGAGCCACCCGCTGCCCCAGGAGGCTCCCAGGTAGGCCGTGAGGACCACGGCGTGAGCAGTGCCGGCCGCTGCGGCGATCCAGCTGCGTTCGGCCATGCCGAGGGCGAGGAGTCCGATGCCGACCAGGTACCACGGGGAGGCGTAGCTGTTCTCCAGCAGTGCGGCCTCCCACGGTTGGTTCCTGCCGAACAGCAGCATGACCAGGGCCGTCGTGATCGCCGCGGTGGCTGTGACGGTTGCGCGAATCCACACAGCGCGGCGCGGGACGATGCCGCGAGTCTCGCCACGCAGGCGATACCAGCGGGCGAAGACGAACCATGCCAGGGGGAGGAGCGCGAACCAGACGCCCCAGGCCGCGAAGCGCAGGACGGCGCCGTCGAACTCGCCTTTCAAGCAGGGAGTTCCCGGCTCATGCACGACGCACAGGCCAGTCAGCTCGGCGTAGGCGAAGGCTGGATAGGACCCGATGTAGCGCCCGTGGGCCCCAAAGTTGAAGGCGTACCGGGCGACCGGAGTGGCCGCCAGCGCCAGGAGACCGAAGCCGAGGAGGGGGACCCACGAGCCGTTCAACTGCGTCCGGGTCCTGGCCCGCAGGCCTTCCGTCGCGGCCAACAGGCCGGCCGCCCGCGTCCTCGTTTCGGATTCCGCGCTGCTCGGTGTGGGTGCTCCCATGATGTCCCCCGCTAGTCGCGCTTCAGCAGCGCTGGAAATCGGATTGCCAGCCGGCCACCCGCCACTCACTAACTTTGTGATGCAAAGTACATGGCAGTCAAGAGCAAGCGTCATACCGTCCGTTCCCAGGCGAGCCCCCTGGGGATCAGCCACGGTCACTGCGGCCAACCGGCCAGTCCCATAGAGCCTCCATCCCGCGGGAGGTTCGGGATGTAATCCACAAGTCGACTCGATTGCATCTTTGAGGCCGAGGCAGAACGACCGCGCGTTGATCGCGAACAGCGCGCCCAATCCGTCCTTACCGACGCGCGTTCAGCGCGTTCTGCCGTGCCCAATGCATGCCCGATCGGGGCGGTAACCGACAGTCGATCAGGGGCCACCGCGAACCCCCGCAACGGCATCTTGAGCCACCAGACCTGGCGGGTCAGGATCTGTTTGGTGTTCGTCCAACCTTGCGATTCCCAAGCTCAGAGTGCGGCGCCCAGTAGCCCATCGCAGCAGCGATCGGCGTCGGTCGGTGATCTCTCGGTCTCGGCCGTTGACCATGCTGATAGATCAGCGCACGCGGAGTGCTGTGGCCCATCCTGGTCATCAGCTCCCGCAGGCTCACGCCGGAGGCGGCCAGGGTGTTCCCCGTGTGTCGAAGATCGTGAAAGTGCACGTCCGCCGTGCCCGACCTGGACCGCGCGCGGATCCAGTCGTCGCGGATGTTGCTCCGCCGCACCTGCCCACCCCCGGGGACCGAGGGAGACGTGACCGTCCCGGCCGTGCCCGGCGTAGGTGTCGAGGTGCCGCTGAACGTCCGGAAGCAGTTCGCTCGGGAGGGCCACTCATGCCAGCTCCCGCCCACAGCCGCGCCGCCGACCTCGCGCCTCAGCTGCCCGCACTTACCGACCTGCAACCTTGACTGGACGTGATCAAGGCCTGGATAAGATCACGCCCGACACGTACGAGGTTGGGGGCGGGACCTAGGTGAAGCGGCAACTAGTTTCGATCGCTTGCGGTGGAACGGCGGCTCTGGTGCTGCTGGCAGGTTGCAGCAATTCCCACGCTGAGCCGAACCCTGACCGAGCCGCCTCGCCGGCTGCGTCCACAGGCCAGGAGGAGGCTCCCCAGTCGCCCAAGGCAGCAATTGCCGTTCACGTCAAGACGGTCCTGGAGCACCGCCTCACTCCCAATGAGTCGCGGTTCGGTTCAGGCACAGGGTCGCCCTGCTCAACCTCGTCAGCGCGGATGTTCACTGCCGAGTGCCGCTCTGCAGCGGAAGCCACAGGGGCCGATGCATCGTTCGCTCTGGAGCAGATCGAGCACCACGAAGGCTTTGCGACGCTGCGTTCTGTCGCCAACAAGCTCCGGACCGCTGTCGCTAGGTACCAACAGCTTGGCTGCGCCAACAACCCGACCAGCGCATCGACCCGTCACGCCTGCCTTGAGCCTGCGGCCCTCATCGCTCAAGGCTTCCCAGATCTTCGCGATGGCGCCAACCTCGGCCTGGGGGGGCTCTAGGCCACGGTCCGACCGGGCCGTCTCCGGGCCGTCCGGCGGTGCTCAATGACAACCAAGCTGACAACCGCTGACAACCCAACCGCAGGTCAGAGTACCGACCAAGAACGTCTCCCAGGTCAGGTGACCGGAGAATCACTTCCAGGAGAACCGATCCGACTACCTTCGGCAGGGTACGGATGCGTTTCCTGATCAATGCGGACCGGCGCATGGTGGTGGTCTTCGAGCCGGCCGCGGCCGAGTACGTGATGGAGCCGGACAAGGACGTCGTCGTGGAGTGGTTCGGAGACGGCGATGACGGCATGGTCTCCTTTGAAGCTGAGGACTTCGTTGTGCACGCGCCGAGCGGTGGCTACAACAGGGCCTGGGACTCCGAAGGCATAGAGATCTACATAGGGCCTGAATCAGGACCAGACGCACGCTGACGTATCGGGCTGGCCGCATGACAGACTGCCGTCCATGACGCACAGCCGAAAGGGCCATGCCGCGTAGGCGCCCCTCACGCCTCCGGGCGAACAACAGACGCTTTGCTGCCAATCACGGCAGTTACTCAAAGATCAGCCGACTCTCGGGCCCCGCTCAAGCACGAGTCATCGAGTTGGAACGAACCCGGCTCCAGCCCGGCCTGGTAGGGCAAGCTCTCTCCCGTTGGGCAGCCATCGGACAAGCGCCGAAGGACCAGCTTCCCTCACCGTTCAGTGACCGGTGCGGCGTCCCAGACTGCTGCCCTGAGCCCTCAGACGAGCGAGATCTACTGGAGCTGGCGATCTGTGCTCTCCCAAAAAAGACAGCCCGAGAGTTGCGCAGCATCGTGCAGACTCTCGACCTGAAAATCCTCGAAAGACCCGATGGCCTGCCATACGGCGAGCCGACACATTGTTGGTGGCGAGAAGCCTTCTGATCCGATCGTGCCCCATAGCCGAGTTGGTGCTGTTGGGCCTGATCCGCTGTGGCGGACATCCGAGATCTGGGGTTCAGCCCCGGGAGGATGTCCATCATGGAGAGCATGGGGAAGAAGACGCCACGCCCTCGCCGCTCGTTCACGCCGGAGTTCAGGGCCGAGATCGTCGAGCTGTGCCGACGCGGGGACCGCTCGGTCGGCCAGGTCGCCAAGGACTTCGATCTCACCGAGACCGCGGTGCGCGACGGGGTGAAGCAGGCCGAGGTCGGCGCCGGCGAGCGTGACGGCCTGACCAGCAGCGAACGTGAGGAGCTGGCCGCGCTGCGGCAGGAGAACCGGCGGCTGCGGGAGGACGTGGAGGTCCTCAAGCGGGCCACGGCTTTCCCCCTGTCGCTGCACCCCGTGGGCAGTCGGCCCCCTGACCGCTGTGGGTGGTCAGGGGGCCGGTCGGTACTGGTCACGCGGAAGGCGTGGATTCGACGGAACACAGCACGTCCTGGCGGCACTCGGGGAAGCGAGAGGTGCTCCCGACGGCTGATCCGTGCGGGTCAGCCCAGCACGTTCGTCGTCCAGTCGTGCTGGTCCGTCCCGAGCAGGGTGAACCGCTTCAGCCACGCCTTCGGGCCGCCCACCGTGCGGTAGGCGTCCACGCCGTACATCGACTCGGTGCAGAGTTTGAGGCCGCGCTCCCGGACGCAGGTCGGCTTGGGCGGGACGTGCTGGGAGCCTACCGGGGGCGAGCTTTTTGCGGGCTCGGGCAGGTCCGGCTGGACCGTGGTCGTGATGTACCTCCCCCCGACCAGGAAGCTGATGGTGGTCGTCCAGGGCACATGCCTTGCCCAAGGGGTCGGATCCTCCTGGAAGTAGGCCGAGGAAAGCGTGAGTCCCGCGGGCACATCGCTGATCCGGAACGGCAACGGAATCGCCCGGTGAGCCACGACGACCCCTTCCGCGATCCGGTGCAGGATCTCCTGTGCGCCGGTACCTGCCATGTACTCGGCGCTCAGTTCGGCCCAGCGGCCGTCCGCTGTCTGCCAGCGCAGAGTCCACCCGCCGGCGGGCCCCCAGGCGGCCGTCGCACTCTTCCCCACCCAGTACGCGGGGCGGCCGTTGACCGACGGCGCCTCGACCCGGTGCTGCCGCGGGCCTCCCGGGTAGAAGGGCCGCCCGGTCGAGGGCGTGGTCCCCTCGGGGTAGACCTTGAGCCAGAGGATGGGTGCGACCGAACCGCCTTCGGGGACCTTGCCTTGGGCCCGCACGACGGTTTTGCCCTTCTCCGGCAGGTAGCCGAGGGCGTCGATGTTCTTCGGGAGCCAGCCGAAGGACGCCTCCAGGGTCAAGGGGGCGTGGCCTGTGTCCGGGGCGGGGGTGGGAGCGGTCCAGACCCGGCTCGCGGCCGGCGTCGGCCGCTCGGCCCGGTCGACACCAGGCGGCAGGAACGACACCACCGCGGTCGCCGCCACCGCAGCCGCCACCGCACCGAGCGCCGCGAACCGCCTGCGCCGCACCCGGACCCTGCCCTCCCGC
>NZ_JARAVL010000075.1:0-18485 GCF_033792725.1 Streptomyces sp. PA03-5A
GCTACGAACGCCGCGCCGACCTCCACCAGGGCCTCCTGGAACTCGCCTGCAGCATCATCTGCCTCCGACGACTCCGACCTTCATTCTGAAACGATCAGTCAGGCGGAATCAGTTTCCGGCGGGAGCAGTGTGCCGCTGGTGAGCCCGGCGGTCAGCAGGTCGGCGCCGTCCGCAGCCAGGTTTGCGGCTTGCTGTGCGGCTGTGCGCAGTTCGTGCAGGCGCCGGAATGCCTGGCCGTACCGGCGTTGCTCGACCAGTGGCAGTAGTGGAACACGTAGCCGTCCGGGGTCGAGGTGTACGGAGGTGGCTCCGCTGGAGGCGCTACTGACGTTGTCCTCGGCGGCCAGGAAGCCGGCCATGAACCAGGGGTCGAGGCGATTCCGGTCCGGGCGGAAGAGGTGAACGTTGAGGCCAAGCAGGCAGCCTGCGTCCTGCTCGTCGGCGACCCGGGCCCGCGTGCCGTGGGCGCTGACGATGCGCGGCACCAGGATGTCTCCTACCTCAATGAAGGTGGTGTGGGCCAGGCGTTGCTCGTCGTGGCTGCTCGAGACGCGGGCGCCGGACGCGACGTCGCCCGCGGTGAGGATGGGCCGGCCCGCGTACTCCTCCGGCAGATTAGCGTCGTTGACCCCTCGTGCGGCGGGGGCTGCTCGCAGTACCGACAGGGCGGCGCCGCGTGCGAGGTCGGCGACGGTCGCCGTACGCCACCTCCGTGATTCACCCACCGCTGGCGGCCAGGCGGCCAGAGCGGTTGACGCGTCGGCCAATGCCGTGATGCTGCGCCCTAGACGCTCGCTCATCTCGTCGGCCTGCTTTGCAACGTGCTCGGGGTCGGCGGCGGGCGGGGTGACGCGGACGTGGCGGGCGGGGGTGAGGTCGACGAGGTCGTCGAGGAGGTTGATGACAGGCACCGCGCGTGAAGTGCCGGGGTCGTCGGTGAACCCTGAGGGGTCCGATCTGAATGCCTGCCAGGCCCCGAGAGCCCGCTCGGTCAGGACTTCCCAGTCCAGTGCCGTCTGACCGGCCCGTGGCCGGGTCGAGGTGCGATCGGCTGTCGCCTGGTCACCTGAGAGGTCTACGAAAAGCACGGTCTGCCGCTCGTCACCACCGGGTTCAGGGCGTTGGAGGATCCACAGCTGCAGTCCGACGTGGAACGGTGTGGCCGCTCCCGGCGGCAACGCGAGAACGCCGCGTAGTGCGCCGCCGCGCAGTAGTTCAGCGCGTACCCGGCGGCCGGAGGCGCGTGAGGCGGTGGCCGGCGGCAGCAGCATGACCGCCAGGCCGCCCGGTGCCAGGTGGGAGAGGCCGTGCTGGACCCAGGCAAGTTCGGACTCGGCGCGGGGCGGCACGCCGTAGGCCCAGCGCGGGTCATAGGCAAGTTCGTCGTGACCCCAGTCGCGATCCCCGTAGGGGGGGTTGGACAGCACCGCGTCAGCGGTCAGGTCGGGGAAGGCGTCGGCGCGCAGGCTGTCCCCTGCCCGCACGCAGACCTCCGCGTCAGGCGATGCCAGGCGCAGTCGTACGGCGCTGCGCTGGGCCTGCACGGGAAGCGAGTCCTGGGCGAACAGTTCGGCGGCTCCGTGATGTACGGCGGCGGCAAGCAGGCTGCCGCTGCCGGATGCCGGGTCCAGGACCCGGGCCGGGTACGGGTCTGCACCGGGCGCGAGAAGGCGGGCCATGAGGTCGGCCAGCGGCTCGGGGGTTGGGTAGGCGCCGGTGGCTGCGCTGTCCTCCAGTTCACGCTCGGCCAGGACGTCGAGGGCTACCCGGCTGCCGTCGTCGCGTACGCAGTGCAGCAGCGCGCGCAGCAGGGAGGCGTCAGTGGGGGTGTAGGTGACCGATGCGGGGTCGGGCATGGTCTCCGCGAGTGCGGTGACGGCGGCATGGGACCGAGTCGCCAGTTCCGCGTCCGGCAACTCACTCAGCGCGGTCAGTTCAGCCTGGTCGCGTTGGGCCGCGGCGAGCACCATGGGCAGCAGCGGCGTCGCGGCGCTTCCACCGCCGGAGGACAGGCGCAGGGCGGCGCGCAATTCCTCCGCGGGTGAGGCGGCGGTGCCGTGTCCTCGCGCGTGCAGCCATGCCCGGACAGCTTCAAGGTCGTAAAGCGGACTGGCCTCCGTGCCGCCGACTGGCGTCGGGAAATCCGCATGTCGGCGGCGCCAGTTGCTGACCGTGGCACGCGTGACGCCGGCGAGCCGCGAGATCTCAGCTGCGGTCACCTGCGCGGATGAGTTCGGCATCGCGTTCCTGACCTGGGCGGGCGAGTTGACTGCCAAGAGTCTACACCGTCGATCAACCCGATAAATGATTGACAGTGCTTTCACTCGCGTGTTTGAGGCGCTGTCCTCTAGTTCCCGCTCGGCCAGTACGTCGAGCGTGGCTTGGGCGCCCTGCTCGCGTACGCAGTGGATCAGCGCCCGCGCGATGCCTGCGTCGGCTGCCGTGAAGGGGGCGCGGCCTCGGTCTGCGGCAGTGCGTCGGCGAGCTCGGCGACAGCGGCGTTCGCGCGCGGCAAGGTCGGCATCCGGTAGGTCGGCCAGCGAGGTCAGCTCTTGCGGGGAGCGGCGGGAGGTGGCGAGGACCAGGGGGAGCAGCGGTGCGGCTGAGTCAGCGCCCGCGGGGCGCAGTCGCAGCTGGGTGCGGAGCTCCTCGGCGGGGGCTGCGGCGGCGGTTTGGCCGCGGGAGGGTAGCCAGGCGCGCACGGTTTCCAGGTCGTAGAGCGGGCTGGTGTCGGTGCTGCCGGCTGGCGCTGGGGAGTCGTGGCGGCGGCGCCAGTTGCTGACGGTGGCGCGCGTGACTCCCGCGATGCGGGAGATCTCCGCGGCTGTCACCTGGGCTGATGGCTGGGCCATGACGCGTTCCCGCCCCTCACCGGGGACAGCAACCACCTTACACCACCGGCTAATTTCATAAATAGGGTTTGACAGTGCTTTCACTATGATGCTTATCTGTAGACGCTTCCGGCGGCAGGGTCGGCGGAAGCGCCCCTCGAGCCGGCCGCCACGGCCTGCCTCGGGACAACAGACGAAGTCTCACGAGTGGAGAAACCTGTTTGACCGAGACGGGCGAGCCCGAACTGACCGTGTACCGCCGCCATCTGGCGCAGTTGCTGAAGCGCGACGCCGGGGAGAACTTCCGGGCCCTGCTGGTCCAGGCCCGCCACATCACCGGCACGTCCTACGAGACCACCCTCTATGACCACCAGCAGGCATTCCGCCTCCTGTGGCACCACCTGGAGCGCAGCAGCTACCTGCGCCGCGCCCGCCGCGATGCCCACGCCCGCCTCACCTCCGGCCACGTCGCGCCCGACGAACGCGCCGACCTGGAGCTGTTCCTCACCGTCTACAGCCAGGTGCACCCGGCGACCGCTGCCGGCGCCTGACCCACTCGCCCCACCCGGTGGGCGTCACGTGCTGCCCGCCCTCTCGCCCGCTGCCCCCCGAGGGCTACCTGCTCGGAAAGGAAGTCATCCGTGACCATCACTGTCGACTCGTCGCGCCTCTCCCTGGTGCGTGAGGAGTCCACTTACCTGGCGATCTGCACCAGCCAGGGCGGCCGGACCGTCTACACGACGCGCATCCCGCTCTCCGACCTCTCGGTCATCCTCACCATCCCGGACCCGGCCAAGCCGGACCCGGACAACCGAAAGGTGGACATCACCCACGCCAAGGGCTTCGGCCAGTACCTCGCCGACAACCCCGGCTGGGTGGCTCCCGCCCTCCTCATCCGCGACACCGGTGGCTGCCGCTTCGAGCCGATCAGCGAAGACGGCTCGGTCGGCTACCTGACCGTCCCGTGGTCCATCGGCGGCATCGGACGCCTGATCACGATCGACGGCCAGCACCGCATCCTCGGCGTCCACCTGGAGAAGAAGCGCATCACGGACGAGGTCTCCCGCATCGACCGGGAGATCCACCGCGCCAACGAGGCCAAGAAGGCGAAGCTGGAGCAGGACCGCGAGGCTCTGATCGGCCGAATGCAGCGACTCAAGGACGAGTTCGTCGGCATCGACATCTACGTGGAGCCCGACGGCGTCAAGGGCCAGCAGATGTTCGTCGACGTCGCGGACAACGCCAAGGGCATCTCCGGTGCCGTCCGGGCCCGCTTCGACACCTCGCGCATCGCCAACCGCACGCTCAGCGACATCGTCACCCACCCCCTCTTCCTGGGCAAGATCGACATCGAGCGGGACCGGATGACCCTGACCAACCGCAACCTGATGGGCGCCAAGCACGTCGCCGACATCACGCGGGCCGTCATCGCCGGTCCCGGTGGCCGCGTCAGCAAGAAGGTCGAGTCGCTGACCGACAACGAGGTCATCGAGAGCGTCCGCGGCTTCCTGGACGTCATCTCCATCGCTTTCACCGCGCTCGCGGAGATCACCGAGGAAGACGTGGACAACTACGACCCCTCGCTCTCCGAGAAGAAGAAGAACGAGCCGCCGGCGCCCCCCACCAAGGCCATGAAGCTGCGCGAGTCCTCGCTCCTGGGCTCGGTGGGCATGCTCCGCGTCCTGGGCGGCGTCTACCGCAACCTGCGCGAGTCCGGAGCCGAAGACGGTGACATCCAGGAGTTCTTCAAGCGGCTCGACCGGCACATGACTGCCCCGGTCACCGAGGACAGCATCTGGCGTACCACGGACACGAACGAGGACTTCGAGCCGAACGCCTCCGCCCCGATCATGCGTCAGCAAAACGTCGTGCACCTGACCAAGGTGATCACGGACTGGTACAGGAAGGCGCCCGCTGCCATCTGACCCACCAGCAACAGGGCAGCCCGACCACATCTGCCGGGCTCCACAAGTCATTGCAAACACGGTGACGGCGCCTGACCCACACGACCACGCTCGGCGGGCGTCACGCGCGCCCGCCCTCTCTCCCGCTGCACCGTTGCGAAGACAAGGAGGCAACTGTCATGGGTCGTCGTTCTCCCCTCGCCCACGCACCCCACCCCACCACGTCCACTCGCCGCCAGGTGTGCGTGAACGACAAGGTCAAAGCCGTCGCCGGGCCGATCGTGCTGGCCACAGACGCCTCGGTCGGCCCGGACCGAGTGGCCTCCGGCTACCTCGCCACCACCGGCCACACCGGTCTGCGCGCCCACCTCTACCCGAAGTACCTCGTGCGCCCCCACTCCCGCGTGGTCGTCACCGAACTGCGCGCCGTGTACTGGGGACTCAAGGCGGTCCTCCACACGCACCCCGGCCGGCCCATTGAGGTCCGCGTAGACAACCTGCAGGCGCTGCGGCATCTGCACGGCTGGCAGCAGGGCGGGACGGACATGCCCGAGGGCTACGACACCCACCTGCGCTCCCAGGGCCGCAAGCCCAGCCTGCTCAAGCTGCAGCTGCTCACCGAGTACACCCCTCACTTGACGTTCGTCCACGAGAAGGCCCACGTCGGCCACCCCCTCAACGAGGCCGCCGACTCCCTGGCCAAGCTCGGCCTGCGCTGCGTGCGCGGGGCCGTCCCGCCCACCGAGCTCCCGCGCTTGGTCCCGATGTGGGCCACCGGAGCCCTCACCGACTACCGGCGCTCCCAGGCCGCCTGAGCACATTCCAGCCTCACAAGTCACACGCACCCGCAAGGTGCATCTACATCCCCTGGAGGGACCATGAACCAGCAGCAGTACCCGCAGCAGCCCCAGCCCGGTTGGGGCGGCCCGCAGCAGCAGGGCTACGGCACTGCGCCGTTCCAGCCGCAGCCGCCGAAGAAGTCGAAGGCGGGGAAGATCGTCGGCTTCGGCTGCCTCGGCGTCGTCGCCCTCTTTGTTTTGATCGGCATCGCCGCTGCGTTCGGCGGCGGAAACGGTGACTCCACCGACACCGGCGCCAAGGACAAGGCCGTCACCGTCAGCCGCACGCCGAAGTCCGACAAGGCCGAGGCGCCGCCCGCGCAGAAGACGAAGACGCAGGCCGAGCAGTTCAAGGCCTGCGTCGCCAAGTCCGGTACGGCCACGGAGAAGAAGGCCGTCCAGCACGTGACGAAGGTGACCGGCGCAGACAAGCGGAACGACATCCTCGACTCGGCCGAGGTCTACACCGACTTCACCGGCGGGCTGATGAGCGACAACCAGGGTGACGCGAAGCTCATCGCCTCTGCGTTCACGTCCTGCTACGAGTCCGAGAACGGGATCGTGACCGTCTACGGCCAGGACGGCGACCTCATCGCCAACGCCAACTACTGATCTCTTCGACCAAGGCCCGGCCGATCCGATCCGTGACGGTGGGCCTTGGTTGGTTCAACCGTGCAGCCCCAAGATCCGGCACCGTCTGCAATCCGAATCTGCCCGTTCAGGGAGGTGCTGATGACGGTCGGCAGCTCCTTCTTCAGCGGCAAGGGGACCGACCTAAGGCCGGCTGACTGACTGCCCGAAGCAGGTCAGTACGCCTTCGAGTGCGGCCGCGAGGCGATGCTCCGCCGCCTCCGCGCCGCCCCGGTCACGACCTGCGGCGTGGTTTTCACCCTCCGATTCCTGACCGAAGGACAACCGTGAACCGAGCCAAGATCATTGCTATTGCCGCCTGCGGGTTGACCGCCCTGTCCGTGACCGTGGCCACGGTGGACCACGTCAGAACCCACTCTGCGCTCGCCACCGCCCGCCGCCAGGCGGCTGCTGCCGACCACCGTGCCCATCAGGCCGAGTCTCGCCCGCCCAAGGTCGTCACCCATACGCTCACCAAGACTGTGGACAAGCCCGTGTTCGGCCGTTCAACGCTGCTCGGCGCCTACGCGTCCGGCGTCATATCGGGGGGCGTGTACGCCGACGACGGCAACATGACCTTCACCGCGAACGACAGCACCTGCTCGCAGCAGTACGCACAGATCTCGCAGATGCCCCACGGCGGCACCATCCACCGCGACGCCTTCATGAAGGCCTGCCTGACCAATGTCAACGACACCGCCAAGACCGACCCCGCGCCCTGATCGGCCGCGCTTGCCGCCGATCCGCTAGGCAACGGACGAGGCACGCTGTGCGCGGCCCCTATCGACGAGGCGGCTGGCTCCCTCGTCAGGGGAAGCGTGCCTTGCTCGGGCGGCGCCAGAGAGTTCAGCCCCAACGGACCGGCAGGTCGCCCGTTGATCTGCTCCGTCGTGCCTTGCGGGGGCGGTGGTCACTGCAACGAAACGCACCCACCCCGTCATCGCCTCTGAAAGGCCCTGACGCGGCGGTGGGCCCAATGGCGATCAACTGTTTTCGCAAGGCACTCAGCGCAATCAAGGGGGTCCCTGTGGGCGGCGGAAGGCCCATTCGCACATGTTTGAAGTGCCGCAGCATCATCGAGGTCGACCAGGACGGCCGTGTGGTCGCCCATGACAGGCTGCTCAGTCGCCTCCCCTGCCATGCCTCCGGTCAGCTCGCCGCACTCGTATCGGTCGAGTGGGGGCCCGGTCCTCAACGGAGCCAGCAGATCGCGGGCAAAAGACGCAGGCGTGATCGGCCGAAGCAGCCCGTTTACCTCAAGCCCCCTGAGTGGATCCCGGATTATCGCGGTGAGCATCTGCCGACAATCGGCTTGCCCGCCAATGGGTGGTTCGGTGTCTGGTTCCCAGCTCACACGATGTGGGAGCACGAGCGGAAACTCAGGGACTGGGTCGGCAGCGATCGATCGTTCCGGTGGAACGGCCACGAGGGGTGTTGGACGGTTGCCGGCGCTCACTTCCCCCGCATAAGCCGGGAGCTGATCCGCAGGTACCCGAGCGTCCTCATCGGCCGTGAGTACAACCCGCGTGAAAGGTGCAACTCGTCCTGCCAGAACGCCCGGGGCTTTCTGTGCACCTGCTCCTGCCGTGCCAAGTACCACGGTGGTGGGAAATGGCGAAGTGGGTGGAGGACCCTGGGCGAGTTCAGCGGTCAACGCGCGGGGAAGCCCTGGCACTGGATGGCCGTTGCCGTTGCTAGCTGATCGCCCTGCAAGGTGCGCCGCAGGGTGCTCGGCGTCAGGCTGCGGGAAGACCAGCACGTTCGCGCACGCAAGCTGTGCCAGGACCGTGCCGCGATCCCGTCGGCCTGGCCCGTGCCCCGTGGGAGCGCCGCGGTCAGGGCGGCTGTGAGCCCACTTGGGTCCGCGATCTTCCGCATCAGTACGACCCTCGCGTGCCCGACGAGGTTCTCCTCGTCGGGCCGCACCACGGGCTGCCGGTCCCACCCGCCACCCCGCACCTTCAGGGTCTCCGGTGCATCCTTGCGTTGCTGGGCCGTCAGTTCACTGGCAGACGGTGCCCGTAGTTGAATACACAAGGTTCATGCTGTTCTTGTCGAACGTCAGCCTCAGGCTGTCGCTGGAAAACGAGGGGGAGACGATGACTGACGACCGCGAGGCGATCGTTCCGGTGTGGACGCTGGCGACCGGAGACGTCCGGGTGCCCGCATTGGCCGGAGACGGGCCGATGACGGCTGAGCGCCTGACCGAACTGCGCGGTGTGCTGGCCGCTCTGGCCGACGAGCCGATCGCCACACTCGAGGTGCGTCCGCTGTCCGCCACTCTCGATCGCGGCCGAGGGATCCCGCTCGATGCCGCGAGTCCCCTGGCGCAGCACCTGTCGCAGCTCATCACGCAATCAGCGAAGAGTTCCTCTGTGGCGGCCAAGGCGACCGCCGCCGGTGAAAACCTGTATCGCATGGTGGTTCCGGCGAAGACTGCCGCCCTGCTCGGGAAGGGCATCGTCCGCCCGATGGCGGCGAAGGGTGTGGCCAATGGCATCCGCGGTGCATTCGTGAACTCGAAGGGCACGATCGTCGACGGGGCGGTGTTCGTGCCCGTCGGTAAAGCGGCAGCGGCGGGCGCAGCCGGTGGAGCTGGTGCGACAGCCGGCGTAGCGGTGGCCGGCAGCGCGGCGCTGACCGTGGCCGCGCCGCTCGTGCTCATGGCCGTGGCGGTGGGGGTGAGCGCGCATGCCGACCACCAGCGCCAGCAGGCCATCGCACGCATCACGGAACTGCTTGAGCAGCTGCATGACCAGAAGCTCGATGACGAGCGCAGCGAACTCGACGGCTGCCGCGATGCCATCGACAAGGCCACCGCCATTCTGCTCGACCAGGGCAAGCTCGGTGTCTCGCTGGGACTGGACTCGGCAGTGCATGCCATCGGCAAGGCGCTGGCCGCCGCTGACCGGCGCCTCACCAAGTGGCAGAGCACACTTGACGAGCTGCCCGACGGCAAGGCCGTCGAAATCGACACGCTGACCAAGTTGTTCCCCGGCGTCGACGACGACGGCGGCACGTTCCGCACCCACCTGGAACTCGCCGACTTGGCCATCGCGCTGAAGCGTCGGGTCATCGTTCTGCAGGCTGTTGATCATGCCCAGAGCGACCCCGGCAACCTGTTCGCGAACTTCGCCCGCGCACTCAAGGCCGACCAGCAGCGCCTCGACGAACTGGAGTCGAGCATCGCCGGTGTCCTGGAACGCCTGTCGGCACTGGAGTTGACGCGCTCGAACAGTTTCCGGCCCGTCCTCACGACCGGTGAAGTCGATCGCCTGATGCGCACGGCAAGCCGGATTCGCAAGCTGGGCGACGGCGTCATGGGCAACAGCCGCGCGACAGACGTGGCGATCGAGATCGCCCGCAACCAGGACGGCTCGGTGGTCGTGTTCCCCGCGCAGGCCGCGTAGACGTAGGCGCGCTCGCCTCGCCCCTGGTCCGACCGCAGCCGGACCAGGGGCGAGACTTGCCGGCGTCCTCTGCCTTTCCGCGGGCGGCACGTACGGTGCCGCCGCCCGCGACGTGAGGGCATTGGGCGGCGCCCTGATCGGTTCGGGCAGGTTATGAGGTCGGTTCCGACATGAGGCTCACGCTGGCTAGGCTGCCGACGTCCGGCACAGCGTCCTCATCGAAATAGGGAACCAGGCGGCCGGTCTCCGACGCCGAACTCGCCCGGCTGGCGCGGGTAATGCATCCGAGCGCCTACGCGGCAGGATGATGCGCGTTAGTGTCCGCACCCTCCTATAAGTTGCTCGCCTGCCGATACCCGACGCGAAAAGACGTAAAGAGACGAGAGGGTACCTCCTTGCCTGACCACGAGAGCACCGGCGCCACGCCAGGTCCGAAGGCCCACGAACTGGCCCGGCTTTACCTCGACACACTCGAAGGCCTCATGGACCCCAAGGAGTACACAGACCTGCGCGTCCTTACTTTCACCCTGCTCGAGGCAATGACCGAGCCCATCAGCCCGGACGATCCCCCCTCCAAGCGCCACCTGGACATCGACCTGACCCCGGCCGTCCACGATGAGTGGCTGACCATCATGGGCATCCTCGGCAGCGGCCGCATGGACCAGCAGATCGTCGAGGTCGGCGACGGCTCACGCACCGTCGTGGACAGCGAGACCGCCGCCGACCCCGAAGCACTGCGCACCTTCTGCGCCCAGGTACGAGAGCGGAACCGGCTACGCCAAGAGGAACGGGACGCCCTCAATGGCATAGAGGCCGCCTCCACCTGACATGCACCGATCCACGGCACGCTCGCCGGCACGGTCACCGAGGAGCGGATACCGGCCCCGGAAGTAATCGACGGCGTCGAACCCGCCGACCGGGAGCACACCACTGCCCTATCACATCGCGCGCAGCCGACGCAGTGGCCGCTCTACCTGCCCACGGCAGGCGGACATCGCCTCCCCGCCCCCCCATGCGCATGGCCACCAAGCTCCACTTGGCGGTCGAATAGGCCCAGCCGGCCGCTGCTGATCACGGCCGGGCAACGCGAAGCCTCCCTGGGGCCTCTATGCTCAGGTGCCACGTTGGTGATGGCGGACGTACGTCATACCGGACGGCAGTGCGTTGCTGCCGACGAGGCGGGCGAGGTCGTAGTCGTGCCGGAAGGCAGCGACTGCTTCCGAGGATGCCTCCCCGTCGATTTTCCTCAGGTGTCCGCGGACGCCGTGCTTGCAGAGCAGGTGCTCCGGGAGTTCTCCACCATTTGGTTCGTCGGGGTGAGGCCGGGGCGCCAACGGGGTCCAGCACAGCAGGTCCACCTTCGGTTCCCCGGCGCGCGCTGGATGTCTGAGGTAGCCGATGCGGTTCCGGCTGCCTCTAACAGCGCCTAATCGCGGTCACCCTGCACCGTTCAGGGACCGCGCGCCGACACGGTCCGCGGCCCCTGGGCGTTCACAAAGCGCATGGGTGCCCCGCCCGCCACAAGGAGTCCTCAACCCGCCAGGACGGTCACGCCCAGCTCCGCGATGGCCACACGAACCACGAACGGTCTGATCACAGACATGCGAGCCCTCGGCGAACACGCTGCCGCCGAACTCAAACAGCGCTGGCGCCCTGCAGCACGTCACTGTCCCGAGCTGAATCGACGACAGCGCCCGCGCCGCCCTCGTCCTCAACAGAACCTAGAAATGATCACTGCTGAGAAAACATCACTGGCTAGACAGCTCCGCTAGGTGCGCGCGAGCGGCCAGGATGTGGGGATGGCCAGGTCGCAGGACCCGTTGCTGGTCTGCGAGCAGTTGCCGGAAGTCGGCGATCGCTCCGGTGACGTCACCGGATTTTGCCCGCTGCTCGGCGAGGTCCTGGCGGGTTTCCAGGGTGTCGGGGTGGTTTGGGCCGAGGATGCGAAGCTGGTGATCCAGTAGCTCACGGAATGCCGCCGTGGCGCCTGTGGTGTCTCCTGCCTGGGCCTGCCAGTAGGCGAGGTTATGCCGGACGGCCAGGGTGCTGGGGTGGTCCGGGCCGAGTATGGGTACCTGGTCGTCGAGGAGTTGCCGCAGCCCAGCCACGGCTGCGGGCGCGTCTCCCGCTCTCCCCCGCCAGTAGGCGAGATTGTGTCGGGTGGCCAGGGTGTCCGGGTGCGCGGGCCCGAGGATGTGCAGCCGGTCGACGGCGAGCGCTTCCAGTACTTCCAGGGCCGCAGTTGCGCCGTGCGCCTCCCCCTGCCAGCCCGCCAGGTCGTGTCGGGTGCTCAAGGTATGGGGGTGTTCGGCGCCGAGGATCCGCGTCTGATCGGCGAGAAGCTCTTGGAAGTCCGCCGCAGCCGCGGCCGCGTCACCGGCGAGCCCCCGCCATTCCGCCAGGTTGTGGCGGTTGGTCAGCGTGTGGGGGTGGTCGGGGCCGAGTACGCGCAGCCGGTCGCCCAGCAGTTCGGCGTAGGCGGCCACGGCACCAACCGGGTCGCCGGCCCGCCCGCGCCAGTCCGCGAGGTCGTCCCGGGCGTGCATGGCATCGGGGTGATGCGGTCCGAGCACGCGAGAATAGTCCGCGGCAACCAGTTCGAGGGCGGCAGCGGCCTCGGCGGCGGCGCCGGCCCGCCCGCGCCAATACGCGAGGTTGCGGCGGGTGTCCAAGGTGTCGAAGTGGTCTGGGCCGAGCACTCGCAGCGAGTCAGTGAGCAGCTCGGCATAGGCTTCGGCCGCACCGGCCGGGTCACCGGCCTTCCCCTGCCAGTCGGCGAGGTTGTGCCGTGCGCTCAAGGTGCTGGTGTGGCCCGGGCCGAGCACCCTGACCATGTCGGCGATCACTGCGTGCGTGTCGGCCGCCGCGCCGGCGGGATCTCCGCCATGTCCCCGCCAGAACGCGAGGCTAGCGCGGGTGCCCAAGGTGTCGGGATGGTCGGGGCCGAGCACGCGTAGCCGGTCGGCAAGCAGCTCGCGCTGGCTGTCGGCGGCGCCGGCGAAATCCCCGGACTCCCCCCGCGATCTTCCGAGCGCGTACCGGGCCCGGAGCGTGCTGGGATGGTCCGGGCCGAGTATTCGTGCGGCCTGGTCGACCGCGTGCCGGAAATAGGCGACGGCGTCTGCGGCCAGGCCAGCCTCGCTGAGGCTGTCCCCGGCGCGGAAGATGATCTCGTGTACCGCGGGCTGCCACAGCTCGTCTGAGGTGCGGCGGGCCAGCGTGGCCGCGCTGGAGCGCAGTGCCTGGGCCAGGCCGATGTCGCGTTCGATCTCGGGCCAGGCGGCCAATAGAGCGTCGCCGGCGGCACGTGCCAGCGGGCCGCGGCGGGCTTTGGACAGGCTTTCGCGGGCGGCGCGCTGGATGAGGCTGTGCACGCGCACCGCCCGGTGCGCAGCGACGGGGTCGAGTTCGGCCAGGCTGAGCCGGCTCAGGCAGCGCAGCGCGTCGGCTGCGTCCCCCGCATCAACCTGCCGCCCCGTTGCGGGGATTGTGCCGCCAATGCCGCTGGTGACCCCGCTGGCGGTGCGGTACCGGGTCAGGTAGGCGCAAGTGGGCGGGCTGGTGAGTACCGTCTGGGGGATTCCGTTGGGGTCCAGCATGCTGGCCAGCTCAAGCATCGGGCGTGCCAGCCCGGCCGGGCGCAGCCGGTCGGCCTGCTCGGTGGACAGCGACCAGGTGGCGGCCAGCACGGTGCGGTGGTCGTCGGGCAGGCCGCTTTCATCCGGGGCCAGGTCGGGCAGGGTCCGGCGGCGATCGGCCAGTCGGTCCCGGTAGGTCGCGCAGTCCAGGTCCCGGTCGGTCAGGTAGGCCGCGGCCTGGGCCAGGGCCAGTGGCAGGAACCCCAGGTCCGCGGCCAGGTTCGCGATCTGGCCAGGATGGTCTGTCCGCTGATGGGCGGCGAGCTTGGCGGTCAGGTAGGCGCCGGCCTCACCAGGGGTGAACAGGCCGACGTGGATCAGTCGCCGACCCTCTCCTGTCAGCGCCGCATCGCGGCGTCGGGTGGTGACCAGCACCCGGCCGTGGCCGCGACTGCCGACCGGTGGCCACAACCCACGCAGGTCGGCGGGGTCGGCCACATCGTCCAAGACGACCAGCCACCGCCGGTCGGTGGTCTCCAGCCACGTGATGAACCGTCCCGCAGCCTGTTGCGGGTCGCCCGGATCAGCTCCCGCCACCTCGGCGCCGGCCTGAGCATACGCCGCCACCACGGCGTCGCGGCTGCCAGCGGTGACCCACGCCAGCAGATCGACCGTGCCCGCCTGCCACGCAGCACGCGCATGCGCGGCGGCCAACTGTGTCTTGCCCACCCCGCCAGTCCCGGCCAGCACGAGGCACAGCGGCGTCGTCATGTCGTCTGCCACCGCATCATCCAGCACATCAGCGACACCACGGTGCTGGAATGATTCGGCCTGGCCGGGCACTGCGCCGACCCGCCACGGCCACGATACCGACGCCCGTCCACCGACGATCACCGATGCAGCGTGACCGACAGCCACGCCGCCGTACTGGGCCAGCACCGAGGCGCCCGTGGCAACGTCCGGGCTGCCAGCAGAGGCCCCGGGCGCGGTCAGGCCTGGACCGCGCCCGGCCCGGGAGGGCCCGGCGGCGCCACGTTCCCGTGGATCACCCCCGCTGCGACCGCGCCATCAGATGCTGAGATCTTCACATCCCGCCCCGCTGCGACGGCGTGATCCCCTGCGGACACCGCCCCGGTCGGCAACGCCGCCCGGATCTCCTCGACCAGGGCCCGCAGGTCAGCCTCCACGCCCGGGTCTTCTTCCAGCAGGTCCGCCAGCCGCCCGGCCCATCGCTCCGCCTGGAAGGCACGGGTCTGCTCCAGATCCGCGTCCTGCGCTCTTGTCAGCTGCCGGCGTGTCTCCTCCAGCCGACGCTCCGTCAACTGTTCCTGCCTCGGGTCGCCACGGCCCAGCAGCCGGGCGACGTTGCGCCTGGCCGCCTCCCACGCGTCGGTGGTGGCAGCAGCCACCACCGTGCTGCCGGCCAGCGACGCCAGCGCCATCAGGGCTTCCGCCAGCATCTGCCGCCCCCCTCCTCCCTGCCGCCTGTCACCCAACAGTCGCACGACATACCGTCACCACGCCATGAGCTGATCGCCGGGTACGGCAAAGCCGAGCAGTTCCCGGCACCGCACCGGGCTGGCCCTGCATATCTGTCGCGCAGACAGGTTGGCCCACTCCCCTTGCCGTACCTCCGCATGGGTCGCTTCCGACAGACCGTGCGCTGCCGTGACGGCGGGGATCACAGGCGCGACTACTGCTCCACGCCCCGGGCCGTAACCATCCTTCCTCAACAAATGCCCTTGCGGCCTGCCGGTTAGGGGTTTCCGTCAGGGTGGTCGTTGATCCAGGTCAAGCCACCACGGTCGAGGCGTCGGCGGGCGCGGGTGACGGCGACGTAGGCGAGGCGGGCGTCGGCTTCGTCGATCGGCCCGGGCAGGGGGTTGCCGTGCTCGTCGGTCTCGTCGCTGTCTTTGGGCGGGTGGAAGTCGTCGGCGATCTCTACCTGGGGCCATTCGCGGCCTTTGGCTTTGTGCGCGGTGGACACCGTCACTTGCGCGTCCTGCTCGCAGACCAGGCGGTTGACCGCGGTCACGATGGCGTCGGTGCCGTGGTGGTCGACGAGGTCGACCAGGGGCTGCAGGTCACTGCCCGCGGGATCGTGTTCGGCGTAGTCCTGCAGCTGGCCCCAGGAGGTGAACAGCACCAGCTCGGGGTGGGAGGTGCTGCGTCCGTCTTTCAGGTCGCGTGACGCCAGCGCCAGCGCCCGCAGGGCCGCTCCTCCCCCGGCCAGCGCGACCCTGCGGCCGAGGGCAAGGAAGCGCAGGACTTGGGCCATGGCGCCGATGTTGCTGCGGCACAGCACCGCGTCCGGCTGGGTCACCTTTCCGACCTCGGTGGGGATCGCCTGGCTGCCTTCCAGGCGGATCGGGGCGTCGGCGATCGCCAGCCACCGGTTGGCCTCCAACGCCAGCAGGGGCCCGAACCGGAAGGACCGGGTCAGCGACAGGGCGGTGCCGTCGAAGCCGGTCATGACGTCCTTGGCACCGCGCCAGCCGTAGATGGCCTGCGCAGAGTCCCCGACCATGACCAGCTGGGCGTGCCCGCGCTGGTTGAGCAGGACCTGTTCCAGGACGGGGTTGGTGTCCTGGGCCTCGTCCAGGAGCACGAAGTCGGTGCGCAGTTTCGGGTCGGACAGGGCCCAGATTTTGAGGTAGTGGTCGTGTTCGAAGCGGACGGCGCCGGTGTCGGGGTGTTGCAGGTCGGCCCAGGCGGCGCGGGCGTAGGGCAGGATGCGGCGGGCGAGTTCGGCGTGCAGGTCCTCGGTGTCCAGGCCGCGTAGCGGGGGCACGTGGTGGCGGTCGATGACGGGGTCGGCGGAGTGGCAGAAGCGGGTCACGGTGCGCTGGGCCGTGGAGGTCAGCGTGGCCGGATACACGGTTCGGTCGCCGATGCGCATGGGCTTGGTGATGCCAAGCGCGTCGGCGGTGTGGCGGCCGGGAAGGCGGGGTCCGTTCAGGCGGGCTTGGTAGCGGTGGCCGATGGCGGCGTAGGCCAGGGAGTGGGCGGTCTTGCACAGCACCGTGCCGGGGAAGCGGCCGGCGGCGTCCTGGGCCATGGCCCGGTTGAACGCGACATACAGGCCGCGGCGGGAGGTGCCGACGGCGAGCTGGGTGAGGGTCGTTGTCTTTCCGGTGCCGGCTCCGGCCTGGATCACCAGGTGATCCCCGGTGGCGAAAGCATCGGCGGCCAGGACTTGTTCGTCGGTGGGCTGCAGCATCGTTGAGCATCGTCGATCTGTGAGAGCGCGGTTGGGGCGCGCAGGGGTGGTCAGGTGGTGTCGTCGTCAATGAGGAAGCCGCGCATCGGCACCGGCGGCAAACCCTCGGGATGAGCAGTCGTATGGCGGCGCAGCGCGGCCAGGTCCCGGACGATCGCCGCGTAGTGCACCACCACGGGCTCCGCCGGGGCCGCGGCACGGGAAAGATCGGTGACCAGGACCTTGGCCTGCTCGAGGAAGGCGGCCGTCCTCGTTCGCTGCCGCCGGGCGAGTTCGGCCGTGACGGCCGCCGCAGTGCAGGGCTCCTTGTGATGGTGGATGGCGGCCGCAGAAAGGAAGACCTCCCGGCAAGACGGGCTGCTGAAGTACGCCGGTGCAGGACCGCCACCAGGTACGGGACCAGCTGCGGGTGGCGGAGCAACGCGGCCAGGACCACGCGCTCGGCATGCTCATCGGCCAGGGCAGGCCCGGGCGGGGGCTGGTCAGGGTCGGGAGTACCGATCAAGGTCTTGGACACCAGGGGCCTCCGAAACGGCCAGGACAGGGGCAGCGAATCCGCAGCGAGAGCTGGGCGAGGGGCGTGGTCGTCGTGGCCGCCGGGCGTGCGCTGACGGGGCAGCCGAGCGGAACGGTCACTCGAGGGCAGCGGGTTCACCCCGAACCACGGCCCGGGGCGGGCCCCCGCAGCGATGGGTCGGGAAGCCGGTCGCGGATGTACAGGCGGTGGCGGACCGGGTCAAAGGGCTCCCAGGCAACCAGAGCGCTGTCCGCAGCACCGCGGACAGCGACGTGAGCGGTACAGCGCTGGGCGCGCCAGCGCAGCTGTTCGGCGTACGGCAAGCCCGTGAGGTCGTACAGGGCCATCACCTCCGGATCGGCCGGCAGGTGCCCGTCGCCGGGGCGAAGAAGCGGATCGACAAGCTCCAGCCGCCACGTACCAGGCACGGCCTCGGGGTCCAGGACCGGCAGGGAGCAACGACGCCTGGCGCGGGTCCGGGCTACACACTGGACGTCCTCGACAGGACCAGGGGCGAGATAGCGCGCGCCGATGATGCGCACGACCGGCCGGACAGGCAGATCCGGCGCGGCCTGGGCCGGCTGCTCGGGCCGAGGCGTGAAGAGGCCGGCATCTTGCAGGCGGCGGGAGTTCAGCGCGAGGGCTCGGCACATCTCCTCCAGAAGCGGGCTGCGGTTGCCCGCCGGACCGGCCGGACACAGCGCGTGGTGCCGGATGCGGCACCACGCGCTCCCGTCATGGGAGGCATGAGCGACACCGGAAGAGACATGCCAGCGCTCCACCGGCGGCACCGACCCGGCGGGCAGCTCTACCGGATGCAGCGGAACAGCAGTACTGCCCGGGCGCTGGTACCACTCAATAGGGTTCCCGCAGAAATCACACCGGCCGCCCTGCGCAGTACACAGCAGCCGGCTCGGACTGTCGTCGGCGATGCGCAGGGCCCGGCGCGGCCGGTAATTCTTGCGGCTGCCGTCCCAGGCGAAACCATCGTCAGCGAAGGAGTTGTTCGTAGAGCGCATGACGGCAGACACGCCACAACATGGACGACCAAGCCGAGGAAGTCACCCTCCCGACCCCTTCAAGTCGAACAAGAGTTCGCTGAATAGCTCATGCATTCCATCGGGCCCCTCGAAACGGTCGATGCACACAAGGGTGCCGTGCACCCCGCCCCCTTCGACCGCAAGACGCGACTGACCGCCCGTCCAGCCGGCGCACTCAACACCCGTCGCTCATGCGGTCGTCTGCGACAGGGTCCGCCGAAACGCCGCATCGCCCTATGCCTGCTCCAGGACGATCTCCGCCGCACGGGGCTCATCGCCGAACCTGACGCCCTGGAGGCATCGATTGAGGCGGCACTTGCCAACAGAACGACCGTAACCAGCGCCGCAACGGCGCGTCCGCCAGGACGAGCGTGCGGAGAAGGCGGCCGTACCTGCAACTCACCTGGCCCGCAGGAGGCTTACTGATCGTTTCAGAATGAAGGTCGGAGTCGTCGGAGGCAGATGATGCTGCAGGCGAGTTCCAGGAGGCCCTGGTGGAGGTCGGCGCGGCGTTCG
>NZ_JARAVL010000076.1:0-17284 GCF_033792725.1 Streptomyces sp. PA03-5A
ATCGCAAGGCGGAGAGTCGTCCTCGTAGTGGGCTACTCGGACGATTCGACAACGCAGCGTGGGGGCACCCCCGGCCGAAGGCTGGGGGAGTGCCGTGCCAGGCGTCGCTGGGCAGGCGGGCATTTGACGACACGGCCTAGGAGCGCCGGTCACCACATGACCGGACGGTTGGCGCAGGAGTACTCGTCCGCGACGTTGAACACGCCGGCACAGCCCGGGCACTCCGCCGAACCGAACAAGTGGCCGATCCCGTCGGCGAGGGCCCGCTGACCGTCGCGGACGCAGATCCCGTGCATCCACCGGCCCGTTCCGGTGAGTTCCCCTGCGTCCGCCGCACGCAGGTCCCGCCGGATCTCCTCAGGCCCGTCCCACACCTGCGCGTAGCACCCGAAGCCGCCGACGGCGATCGTCACCTCGACACCGCAGTGCGGACACTCCACTCTGATGATGTCGTCCGTGAAGCCCTCCAGGACGTTCGCCCAGTGGTACTCCCCCCTCACCGCGAGGAGGGCGAGGAAGGACGCGAGGTAGTCGGCGGGCCTCGACCGCAGGTGCCGGTCGAGCACCTCGCCGAACTTCGCGATCACGGCGGCGCAACCGGCCAGAAGGTCGTCGCAACCGTGCCGGCCGGCCGGGCGCGCCAGGATCCTCCCGGCCAGGGCGCGTGCCTCCGCGCTGTGCGCGGCGAGGCGCACGAGGCGTGGCAGGGACGCGAAGCTCGCCGGGGACACCAGGTCGTGCTCGAGCACGAGGCGCCACCCCAGTTCCTTCCACGCTTCAGGGTCGTCCCGGCGCTCCACCCGCGCCAGGAGTTCCGGAACGCGATCGACGTCGGACCAGCAGTCAGGCATGTGCGCCCACTCCACCATTCCGGCATTGAACCGTGCCGGGGCAGCGGGGGGCGACCCGGTCACCCTTCGGCGGCGGGGAGCCGGTAGACGGAGACGTGGGAGCGTGACTCGGCGGTGAACTCGGCGCCCTGCCAGTCGGCGTGGCGGGACTCCAGCGTGAATCCGGCCAGCTGGGCCATGAGGTCGAGCTCCGAGGGCCAGATGTAACGGTGCGGGGAACGGAACAGCCGGGCCGGCTCGCCGTCGGTGAACCGGAAGTGGTGCGAGACGACCCGCTGCCCCAGGACGTCGTAGGTGTCCAGCCCGATGTAGCCGGATTCGGAGTGGAAGACGACCGCCTGCTGGCCGGGTGGCAGCTTGCGCAGCTCGGGGACCCACAGTTCGATCACGAAGCACCCGCCCGGCTCGAGATGGCGGGCGGCGTTGCGGAAGCACGCGACCTGTGCGGCCTGGGTGAGCAGGTTCGAGATGGTGTTGTAGACGAGGTACACGAGCCGGAAGCTGCCCGGGGCGCGGGCGGCGGTCATGTCGCCGGTGACGACCGGGATCGACGCGTCGTCCGCCTTGGTGCGCAGTCGGTCGATCATGGGCTGTGACAGCTCGATGCCGCTGACGGGTACGCCTCGCCGCGCGAGCGGCACGGCCACGCGGCCGGTGCCGATGGCGAACTCGAGCGCCCGTCCGCCGTCGGCGAGTCCCGCGAGGCGGTCCACGACCGGCCCGAGTACGTCCGGGGCGAACATGCCGGTGCCGGGGGTGTCGTAGTTCCGGGCGGTCTCCTCGCTCCAGATCTCGTCCTGTCGCATGCGCCCGACGATCCACCAAGCGGGCGGCGAAGTCGAAGGAATTCCGCGCAGGGCATCACACGGCGAAAGCCGGGGAAGACGGATCGAACACCGTTCTGCGGGGCATGGATGTCCCAACACGGCGACGGGACCCGGGGAGGCGCCCGTGAAGGTGGCACTGCTCACGCGGGAGTTCCCGCCGTACGTCTACGGCGGGGCGGGCGTCCACGTGGAGTTCCTGGCGCGCGAGCTACGGTCCCTGACGGATCTTCAGGTCCATTGCTGGGCCGGGGCGGACGGCGCGGACGTGACGGGAGGCACGGAGGACGCGGGCGGCCCCGGCGTCAGCCGGCACGCCGCCGCCGCGGAGCTCGGGGGCGCGAACGAGGCGTTGCGCAGCCTGTCGGTCGACCTGTCGATGGCCGCCGCGCTGGCCGGCCGGGACCTGGTGCACTCGCACACCTGGTACGCCAACCTCGCCGGCCACCTGGCCAAACTGCTGTACGGCGTCCCGCACGTGATGACCGCCCACTCCCTCGAACCGCTGCGCCCCTGGAAGGCCGAGCAGCTCGGCGGCGGCTACGCGCTCTCCAGCTGGGCGGAGCGGACGGCGGTCGAGGCCGCCGACGGCGTCATCGCCGTATCACACGGGATGCGCGCGGACATCCTGCGGAGCTACCCGGCGCTCGACCCGGCGCGTGTGCACGTGGTCCACAACGGCATCGACACGCGCCTGTACCGGCCGGACGGGTCCACGGGGGCGCTGACCGCACACGGCGTCGACCCGGGCCGCCCGTACGCACTGTTCGTCGGCCGGATCACACGGCAGAAGGGGGTCCCGCACCTGCTGCGGGCCGCCCGGCGGATCGATCCGGACCTGCAGATCGTGCTGTGCGCCGGGGCGCCCGACACCCCGGCCATCGACCGCGAGTTCCGCGAGCTGGTGGAGGAACTGCAGGCCGTACGCGGCGGGGTGATCTGGATCCCGCAGATGCTGCCGCGGCCCCAGGTGGTGCAACTGCTCACGCACGCCGCGGTGTTCGTGTGCCCGTCGGTGTACGAGCCGCTGGGCATCGTGAACCTGGAGGCCATGGCGTGCGGCACCCCGGTGGTCGCCTCCGCGGTGGGCGGGATCCCCGAGGTGGTGGAGGACGGAGTGACCGGGCTCCTGGTGCCGTACGAGGAGAAGGACCCGGAGGCCTTCGAGGCGGCGCTGGCCGCGGCGGTCGGCGCGGTGGCCGGCGATCCTGCGGCGGCGGCCCGGATGGGGACGGCGGGACGCGAGCGGGCGGTGGCGGAGTTCGGGTGGGACGCGGTGGCCCGCCGCACCGTGGGCGTGTACGAGGAGATCGGCAAGTCGCAAGGGCGGTAGCGGCAAAGGGGGCAGGGATGCGCGGCGGACCTTCGGTGCTGGGAATCGTGCTCGCGGGCGGCGAGGGCAAGCGGCTGATGCCGCTGACCGCCGACCGCGCCAAACCGGCGGTGCCGTTCGGCGGCGCCTACCGGCTGGTGGACTTCGTCCTGTCCAACCTCGTCAACGGCGACATCATGCGCATCTGCGTGCTGACGCAGTACAAGTCGCACTCCCTGGACCGGCACATCACCACCACCTGGCGGATGTCGAACCTGCTGGGCAACTACGTCACCCCCGTCCCGGCGCAGCAGCGGCTGGGCCCGCGGTGGTTCCTCGGCAGCGCGGACGCCATCTACCAGTCGCTGAACCTGGTGTACGACGAGCAGCCCGACTACATCGTCGTGTTCGGCGCCGACCACGTGTACCGCATGGACCCCCGGCAGATGCTGCGCCAGCACATCGAGGCGGGAGCGGGGGCCACGGTGGCGGGCATCCGCATCCCGCGTGACCAGGCCTCCTCGTTCGGGATCATCACCCCGGGACCGGGTGGGGTGCGGGTGGAGCGGTTCCTGGAGAAGCCCGCCGATCCGCCGGGCCTGCCCGGTGACCCCGACCGGGTGTACGCCTCGATGGGCAACTACGTGTTCACCACCAAGGTACTGCTGGACGCACTGGCCCAGGACGCCGAGGACGACTCCTCCGTGCACGACATGGGCGGCAGCATCATCCCGCTGCTGACCGCCAAGGGGCAGGTGCAGGTCTACGACTTCGACGACAACCACGTGCCCGGCGAGACCGCCCGCGACCACGGCTACTGGCGGGACGTGGGCACCCTGGACGCCTACTACGACTCCCACCAGGACCTGATCTCGGTCCACCCGGTCTTCAACCTCTACAACGACCAGTGGCCGCTGTACACGCACTCGCTGCGGCTGCCCCCGGCGAAGTTCGTGGCCGGCGGGATCGCGGGCGAGTCGATGGTCAGCCCGGGCTGCATCATCTCCGGGCAGGTCACGCAGTCCGTGCTGTCGCCGGGGGTCGTGGTGGAGGAGGGCGCGGTGGTGCAGGGGTCGGTGCTGCACGACAACGTCCGCATCGGGCGCGGCGCGGTCGTGCGCCGCGCCATCCTCGACAAGAACGTCGTCGTGCCCGCCGGCGCCACCGTGGGCGTCAACCCGGAGCGTGACCGTGAGCTCTACCACGCCTCCGCCAACGGTGTCATCGCGCTGGGCAAGGGCCAGCACGTGCTTTGACTTCCTCCCCGTCCCACAGGACGGGGATTCCTGGCTCACGCGGGCTGGGGACCAGCGGTCCGCCAGCGCTTACACGATCAGCACCAGCCGGGTTGAGACCAGCCCGGACCAGCATCACGCGGGCGGAGTTCTTGTCCCTGGGGGACACGGCTCCGCACGCGGTGCAGGTGTAGGTACGTTCCGAGAGTGGGAGTGCGTGCTTGGTTCTCGCTCCGCACGACGCGCAGTCCATGGTGGTGTGCGCGGGATGCACCAGGCGGACGTCCCGCCCGTGCTTGCGGCCCATCTCGATCAGGGCCGTCTTCGTGGCGCCGATCGCAGCGTCCGCCGCCTTGCGCGCCATCGTGGTCTTCGCGAGGAACCTCGGCCGGAAGTCCTCGACCGCGATGACATCGTGGTCGGTCACCACGCGCTTGGCCCACTTGCGGGCGGTGTCCTGCCGCCGGCGAGCGATCTTCTTGGACACCTTCGCGGCGGCCCGGCGGGCCTTGCCGTAGCCACCGGTGTCGGGCTTGTTCCTCGGCGTACGCCGACGGGCCATCATCTTCTGGTACCGCGCGAGGCGCTGCGCGGCGGTCTTCCCGTGCTGGGCGTGTGGCAGGTCGTGGGCGTCGCTGGTGGTCGTCGCGGTCTCCTTGACGCCCCAGTCGATACCGATCACCGCGCCGGTGGCGGGCAGCGGCTGCACCTCGACGGACACAACGAACGAGGCGTACCAGTGCCCCACGGCGTCGCGGTACACGCGTACCGACGTGGGGACTGCGGGCAGGTCGCGCGACCACACCACCCTCACAACGATGCCGCCCGCCAGGTGCAGACGTCCGTCCCTGAGCCTAAAACCCCGGGCGGTGTAGTTCAGCGACGGTGCGGCCTCGCGCTTGCGCTTGATCCGGGGCATCCCGGCCCGCTGCCTCATCGGCAGCCGCGCCGTGATGTCCTTCAACGCCTTGGCACGGGACTTCGCGAAGTCCCGGATGATCTGCTGCTGCGGCACCGAGCTGCCTTCCCGCAGCCACGCCATCGACCGCCGGGCCTCGGTCAGCAACTTGTCGAGCTGCGCGGGGCCGCACGTGATCTTCTGCTCGGCACTCTTGTTCAGGCCGTGGACCTTGCGGGACACGGCCACGCACTCGTTCCACACCCACCGGCAACGCGCCCACTCCGCCTCCAGGCCGGCACGCGCCGTGGACGACACACGCAACCTGTAGGTGTACCGGGCATGCCCGCACCCCTGCCCGGTCATCGCTGTCGCCGTCATGCCTTGGAAGCTAACGGCCCCCACTGACAACGAAAGAGACCGCGGCTCAGAACCGAGGCGCGGAGAACTCTTCCGCTTCGCGGCCCCGACCCAAGGACCCGTACCTCCCCGGACCGGAGACCCCAGCACCCAGGTGACCGGGCGGCAGGCCCGGGCAGGGCTCAGCCCACGGCCACGCCGGGCACCAGCAACGACGCCCGTCGCCATGTAGAGGGCGGCCACCAGGAGACGCTGGTCCTGTTCGAGGAGGTCCTCGTACTCAGCCCGGGACACCTGGACGACCTCGTGGCCCGGCGGTCGGTCCGCACGGCGTGGTGAATGAGGCCCGCCTTCACGGCGATCGCCGCTCCTCCCCCGCTCCCGCCGCGTTCGCCGCCATCGTGGGACTGCCCGCACCAAGGCTGCGCAAAGTCCTGGCGGGGCATGAGACGGCGTGACGGGCCGCGGCGTAGGGAGGGTGCAGTTCCTTCCTCACGTCCCCCTGCCCGCCGGAGGTAGCACGCCCGTGACCGTCACCAAGGAGGCCCCGGCGCCGGCCGGGACCGCACGGCAGGACGCCGGGCGGCCGGATCCGGAACAGGGGTGGCGGGTCAGTTCGCCGCTGGTGCTGACGTTGCTGCTGCTCGTCGCCCTGATGCTGCAGGGACCGGTGCGCGGGGCGCTGTCCGCGCCGGTGATGCAGAGCTGGATGACCGTGTTCGTGGCGGTGGTGGTGCAGGCGTTGCCGTTCCTGGTGCTGGGCGTCGTGCTCTCGGCGGTGCTCGCGGTGTGCGTCCCGCCGTCGTTCTTCGCGCGGGCGCTGCCGCGCCGGACCGCGGTGGCGGTGCCGGTGGCGGGCGTGGCGGGGGCGGTCCTGTCGGGTTGCGAGTGCGCGTCGGTGCCGGTCGCGGGGGCGATGGTGCGGCGGGGGGTGGCTCCGGCGGCGGCGCTGACGTTCCTGCTGTCCGCGCCGGCGATCAACCCGGTGGTGCTGACCGCCACGGCCGTGGCCTTCCCGAACGAACCGCGCATGGTAGTCGCCCGGTTCGTCGCGAGCCTGCTGGTGGCCTGCGCCATGGGCTGGCTGTGGCAGCGTCTGGGGCACGCCGACCGGTTGCGCCCCGCGGCGCACCCGTCGGCCGAGGGGCAGGGCAAGGGTGCGGCGTTCTGGGGTTCGGTACGGCACGACGTGATGCACGCAGGCGGGTTCCTGGTGGTCGGGGCGATGGCGGCGGCCACGCTCAAGTCCTTCGTGCCCGAGGACGTCCTGCGGCTGGCGTCGGGCAACCCGGTGGTGTCCGTGCTCGCGCTGGCGGTGCTCGCGGTGGTGCTGTCGATCTGCTCGGAGGCCGACGCCTTCGTGGCCGCGTCCTTGTCGCAGTTCTCCCTCACCGCCCGGCTGGTGTTCCTCGTCGTGGGGCCGATGATCGACCTGAAGCTCTTCGCGCTGCAGGCGGGCGCGTTCGGACGCGCGTTCGCGGTGCGGTTCGCGCCCGCCACCTTCGCCGTGGCCGTCGTGGTGGCGTCCCTGACCGGGACGGTGTTCTTGTGAACCGGGAGGCACAGGCCGCCGTGCTGCTCCTGACCGGGGTGGCGATGCTCCACGCCGGGCTCAGCGACCTCTACCTGCGCTACGTCAAGGCCGGGCTGCAGCCGCTGCTGCTGGCGGCCGGCGCCGTGCTGGTCGTCGCCGCCCTGGCGACCGTCTGGTACGAACTGCGCCGCCCCCGCCGCGCTCGCCGTACCGGGGCGGACCCGGACGAGGGGCATGCGCACGACGCGGGGCACGCGCACCCGCACCGCGAGCCGAAGGTCGCGTGGCTGCTGGTGCTGCCGCTCGTCGCGCTCGTCCTGGTCGCCCCGCCCGCCCTGGGCTCCTACTCCGCCGCCCGGACCGGCACGTCCGTCCCGCGCCCCTTCGGTTTCCCCGCCCTGCCCGCGGGGGACCCGCTGCGGATGGAGACCGCCGACTACGCCGGCCGGGCGGTCTACGACCACGGGCGGTCCCTGGGCGGCCGTCAGGTCACCCTCACCGGGTTCGTCAGCATCGGCCGCGACGGCACCCCGTACCTGACCCGCATGGTGCTCAACTGCTGCGCGGCCGACGCCCGCCCGGTCAAGATCGGCCTGACCGGGCAGGTGCCGCCCGTCCTGCGGCCGGACGCCTGGCTGGACGTCACCGGGACCTACACCGCGCGCAGGGCGAAGGACCCGGTCAACGAGGGTCCCATCCCGTTCCTGGACGTGAGCCGGGCCCGGCCGGTGCGGGCGCCGTCGGAGCCGTACGAGGGCTGACGCACCGGCCCCCGGTCAGCCCGGCTGGCTGCTGTCCTTCAGCGTGCCCCAGCCGTGCCAGCGCTCGACCTCGATCAGGGCGCTCACGCGCTCGCGGTCCCGCTGCGGGTAGGCGCGGCCCAGGTACTGCTGGGCCAGCCGGTCGATGTCGGCGAGGTCGCTGTCCTCGCGCAGTTCGGCGACGCGACCGACCACGGTGACGTGGGTGTACCAGTTCCCCTCGTCCAGGACCGTGAGGGTGACCCGGGGGTCGTTGCGCATGTGCTCCAGACGCTTGCGGCCACCGTCCATGTTGACCAGGACCCGGCCGTCGTCCCAGAGGTACCAGGTGGCCGTGGACACCGGCTGGCCGTCGGCCCTCAGCGTCGTGATCACGGCCGGGTTGGGCTTCTTCAGCATCTCGATCGCGGCCGGGGGAAGCGGGGGCTTGGACACGGGAACTCCTTCTCGGTGATCTTCGGCGCTGCGCCCTCACCGTGCCACATCCCGCCCGGCCGGACGGCGGCCCGGACCCGGCGCGCCCCGCGGTGTCCGTCGAAGGGGCGCGCGCCGGGTCGGCACGTCAGCAGAACCAGCCGTCCTGGACCCAGCCGTGGCGGTTGATGTCGCCGTAGGCGAACCCGTAGGCCCAGTCGCCCTGCTTGCTCTCGACGGTGAAGGTCTGGCCCTTGTAGAGGGTGCCCATCCAGGCGCCCAGCGGGGCGGTGCGGACGTAGAGGTCCTGGGCGCAGACGGTCTCGCGCCGGCCGATCGTCCCGTCGGCCGCCCGGGCGGGCACGGCGGTGGTCAGCACGGCGACGGTGAGGGCCGCGACGGCGGTGGCGGCGCGGAGCAGCCGGGGTGCGGGCATGCGGGTGGTCCTTCCTGTCGTGGGGGTGACGGTGCGGGAGGGGGTCACCAGGAGCCGTAGCCGCCGAGGCACTCGACGCGGACGTAGCCCCAGTCGCCCTTGCCGAAGTCGAAGGTGGCGGCCCAGCCGTTGTAGACGGGGTGGGCGCCGCGGGTGTGGCCGACCTTGTTGCCGTAGCCCAGGACGCGGATCAGCCCGTGGGGACCGGAGGCGCTGTCGTAGTTGGCGTAGAAGCTGGCGCTCTGGCACACGATGATCGCGTGCTCGGGCGGCACCGCGGCGTGCGCGGGCTGCGTCATCAGTGCGCACGCCGCCGCTGCGGCGGTGGCGGCCAGCGTCTTGGTCACCGTCCTCATGAATGGTCCTCTCGTGGGGGGCGTCGCGGATCAGGATGGCGGCCCGTTGTCTATGCGGGTAGAGGGGGTGGGGAAAATTTGCGTGCCCATGACATTTCGTCTTGGCGTCGAGCCCGAACAGGCCCCCACCCCGGCCCGGTTGCCCCCTCGATAGCATGCGCGCATGCTCGAGGACAGCCTGATCGAAGTGACGCTGGTCGACGCGGCGGACGGACTGCCGTTCGGCCGCTCGGAACTACCCTCAGGACAACTCCCGGAGTCCTTCGCGCCGGAGACCCGGCTCGACCTCGGCGGGGCGGTGTGGCAGGTCGTACGGGCGCAGCCCGCCGACCGCACGGCCTACCTCGCCTCCGGGCGGCTGGTCCTGACGCTCCGGCGCCTGGGGACGGTGGACCCGCGGCAGGTCGCCTACACTCTGCCGACGCTCTGCGCGGAGCTGCCGCCGCTGGCGCCGGCCGACCCCGCCGCGGACGACCTGGAGGTCCACGAGGACGAATGGCGCCAGGCCGAACTGGTGGAACGCCGCTGCGCGGCCCAGGTCGAGGCGGAACTGGCGGACATCACGCGGATCTTCCGGGAGCACGCACGAACAGTCGGGGAAGGCGAGGAGGCCGTCCAGGTGTTCGACGAGCTGCACCTGCGGGAGACGCCGGCCGAGCCGCTGACGGGCGCGCTCACCCGGCAGCGGCTCTTCGACGTGCTCCCGGCGTCGCACACGTACGCGGGGGTGGCGCTGCGGGACGGACAGGGGCGGGTCGCCGACTCGTTCGCCGCCCGCGTCGGTCCGGTCACGGTGTACGGCCGCTGCGCCGGCGACCGGGTCGTCACCCTGGGCCTGACCCCGGCGGCGCGGGCGACGGTGGCGGTGCCGGGACTGGCCCAGCTCATGCGGGAGTTCGGCCTGGTGCTCGTCGACTGGTGCGCGCCGCGCCGCGAGGAGCTGCCGTAGCCGGTGGCCTGCCGCTTCGCGGCGGGGACCTCACGTCCACACGCCGGGGCCGGCCCCGCGCCATTCGACGAGGTCCGGGTCGGCCAGGTCGATGGCGTCGGGATCGAGGCCGGCGCGCCGCAGGAACTCCTGGAAGTCGCGGAGGTGGTACGCGATCCCCAGGATCTCGCCGTCCACGCGGACGCGCCGGCCGCCGCCCGTCGATGGCGGCATCACGATGACGCGACGCTGCATGCCGTCAGGATGACCCGTCCGGCCCTGCCCCGCATCCCGGCCGCCGGGCGGAGCCCCCGGGAACGGCACCCGGATGGTCCGGCCGCCGCTGCCGGGCACGGACGGCCGTGACAAGCTGGCCGGAACCCGTCAGCGCACCGAGGGAGCCTGCGGTCATGACCGAACGGACGATGCGGGCCGTCGCCTCCTACCGGGGCCTGCCCGTGGAGGACCCCGAGAGCCTCGTGGACGTCGAGGTGCCGGTGCCGGATCCCGAGCCCCGCGACGTACTGGTGCGGGTGCAGGCGGTGTCGGTCAATCCCGTCGACATCAAGGTCCGCCCCGGGCTGCCCGCCTCCGACCGGCCCCGCATCCTCGGCTTCGACGGCGCAGGCGTGGTCGAGGCGGTGGGTGAGGGGGTGACCACCCTTCAGGTGGGGGACGAGGTCTGGTACGCCGGGGACCTCACCCGCGCCGGCAGCAACGCCGAGTTCCAGGTCGTCGACGAGCGCCTCGTGGCCCGCAAGCCGCGCAGCCTCGGCTTCGCGGAGGCCGCCGCCCTGCCCCTGACCGGCATCACCGCCTGGGAGACCCTCTTCGACCGGTTCACCCTCGACGCCGGGTCCACCGGCACCCTGCTCGCGCTGGGCGGCGCCGGCGGTGTGGGCTCGATCCTCATCCAACTGGCGAAGCAGCTGACCGGCCTGCGGGTGCTGGCCTCGGCCGGCCGCCCCGAGACGGCGCAGTGGGTCACCGGGCTCGGGGCCGACGCCGTGGTCGACCACCACGACCTCGCCGCGACCGCCGCCGCGGCGGCCCCGGAGGGCGTCGACTACCTGCTCTCCCCGCACTCCGCCGGCAACATCGAAACGTACGCCCGGATCATGCGTCCGGGCGGGCACATCACGGCGATCGACGAGCCCGAGGGGCTGGACCTGCTGCCGCTGAAGGCCAAGAGCATCGCGTGGCACTGGGAGTTGATGTTCACCCGGCCGATGTTCCGGACCCCCGACATGATCGAGCACAAGAACCTGCTGCAGAAGATCGCGACCCTGGTGGACGACGGCCGCATCCGCAGCACCGTCACCACCACCATCGAGGACTTCTCTGCCGCCGGGCTGCGCCGCGCCCACGAGATGGTGGAATCCGGCCGGAGCATCGGCAAGATCGTCGTCACCCGCTGACAGCTCCCGGCGGCGGACGCGGCACCTCCGGCACCGCCGCCACGGCACCCCTCGGAGCCGTCCTGGGCTCTGACCGTGATCAATCTCCAGGACAGCAGCGCGAGCGGCACGATCGAGGCTCGCGCCAAGCAGGGGGTGGTCTGGGGGCCGGAGCCGGCCGGTCCCGACCATGGACCTCGACGGACAGCACCTGCACCTGTGGTTCCTCGGCGACTGAGACGAGGGGTCCCCGGTCGACGACAGCCTGATGCGGGGGCGCCCGCCGCCGGGGCGGCCGAAGCGGATCCTAGAGCGCTTCGCCGCCTTCGTGGCGGCGGATGGTGACGTACTCGCTCGCGTCGCGGCCGGCCAGACGGCGCTGGAGGGATCCGGCGATGCGGCCGGCCTGCCGCTTGGCGAGTTCGGCCTTCTCACCGTGGAAGAGCGCGTCCACCGTCAGGGTCCACAGCGCCAGCCAGCGGGCGAAGTGCGCGGGGCCCAACGGGGCCATGCGGTGCAGGGCCAGATGCGGGGCCAGCGCGTTGCGCCGGTACCGGCCGGCCGCGAACAGCACCGACTCCCAGAAGTCACACATGACCGGCAGATGCGCGTCCAGGTCCATCCGGGCCACCTCGGTGAAGACCGGACCGATCAGGGGATCGGCGAAGGCCCGGCGGTAGAAGGCGGTCACCAGCCGTTCGACGTCCGCACGGTCCGCGAGGTCACGACCCGTCCCGCCCGCCACGGCGACGGGCCCGGGCGCGCTCACAGCCGCTCCAGGACGAGCGCCGCGCCGCATCCTGCCAGGCACAGTGCCTTGACCACCTCGAGCGCGACGTACCGCAGGTGCGCGCGGCTGCGCGGGCCGGTCTCCCCGGCGAGGACGGCGGCCGTGCGGCCTTTCAACGCGGGCCGGACCACGAACAGTTGTGCAAGGAGCACGGCGACGGCCCCCACGCCCAGGCCCAGCGCCACCGGCCCCGGCACCTCCCACGCCACCGCCACGGCGGCGATCGCCGCGAGCACGGCCTCGACGCGGTTCAGCGCACGGAAGACGATCCGTCCGATGCCCAGGCCCAGGGGCACGGTGATCCCCTCGGCGCGGAACTTGAGGGGCGCTTCCAGGAACGAGATCCCGAGCACCATCCCCAGCCACACGAAGACCGCGGCCACCTGCGCCAGGACGGCGCCGGCGTTCACCGGGCCCTCCGCTCGGGGTGGCGCCGGGCGGTGCGCACGGGATGGCGTCGGATGCGGTGAAGGTCCATGCCCTCACCCTAGCGTAAATGTGCATTTCAGATGCACATTTGAGTCGGCCGTCACAATCCCCCCAACCCACTTGGGGAACAGGCGGATCGACACCGAGAATGGTCCATGACCTCGCCCGATCTGCTGCCGGACCACCGGCTCGAGCGCACCGCCGTCGTCGCCAACAACACCATGAACCGCGAGCGGGGTCTGACCGGCGCCAACAGCTACGCCCGCGAACTCGGCTTCGACCCGGTCGGCCATCTGCTGGCCCGCACCCCCGAGCCGCGCTGGCTCGACCTGTGCAGCGGGGAAGGGCTGGCCCTGCGGGAGGCCGCGGGCCGCCTGCCGGCGACGGCGCGGCTGACCGGCGTCGACCTGGTGGGGCCCCTGGCACCGGCACCCCTGCCGCCCACCGTGGAGCTGGTCACGGCGTCGGTGACGGACTGGGAGCCCACCGCCCCGTACGACCTGATCACCTGCGTGCACGGCCTCCACTACGTCGGCGACCGGCTCGCAACGCTCACCCGCGCCGCAGGCTGGCTCCGGCCCGGCGGTCTGCTGACCGCCCACCTCGACCCCGCCTCGATCCGCTGGGCGGATGACGGCGGCCCTGCCGGGCGGTTCGCCCTGGCCGCCCTACGGGCGGAGGGGTTCACCTACAGCGCGCGCCACCACCGCCTCACGCTCACCGGGCCACGCACCGTCCGCCTCCCCCTGCGCTACGTCGGCGCCGACCCCGATGCGGGACCCAACTACACCGGCCAGCCCGCCGTCGCCGCCCATTACCGGCGCGCCGACTGAGCCACGGACCGCCGGCACCCCGACTGGCGACGCTCCTGTCAAGTCCCGAAATCCAGCGACGTGACGCGTGAGCGGCCGTAGGGCCTACTGGAGACATCGCCACTTCTCCGGCTCACGCAAGAGCACGACGTCGCCGGCGACGACATCGGCCCGACAGGGCCGGCCGGAGGCACGGGCCGCAACGGCCCGCCGCGGACGGGGGCGGAGGTCCTCACGCCCTCCTCGGACCTCCGCCCTTCCGCGACACCCCTCCCCGCACACCTCCCGGAAAGAAGCACCTGCCATGTCCAGGCACACACTGCAGCGGCCCGTCGCCCTGGTGATGGCCGCCCTGGCGGTCGCCGCCGGCACCACGGGTGCCGCGCACCTGACCCACACCTCCGCCGACCGCCCCGCACCGTGCTCACGGGAGGGGATTCCCGGGGACGACAAGGGCGCGGCGGGTCCGGGCGGCGTGCCCGGCCTGCCCGTAGCGGCGGGCGCGTCCGGATGCGCCGTGCCCGGCGCCCTGCCGGACAAGCCCGAGGACCGGCTCTCCGTCGTCGACAAGACCCGGATCGTGGTGCTCATGGCCACCGGCGAGGCCCGAGGTTCCGAGGTGACGGCACAGTACAAGGTCTCCGAGGACCGGGTCGCGACCTGGAAGGCGCAGCTGCTCATGGGCGACTGGTCGGGACTCCTCCTTCCCGACACCCGCACCGCTCCCTGACCGTCCCACCCCGCGGCAGGACCCGGCGGGGCCGCCGCGAGGCCCTGGGGCCGGCCGCCACGCCGGGCGCGGGAAGGACTCGCCCGGTGGGTCCTTCCGTCCGGCGGCGCCCATCCCCGCACGGCGCGCTTCACCCAGCAGGTGAATCGCGCCTTCTCGCGTGCCGCCGCCGGAGACCGTCAACCGACGGCACGTCATCCGGGGCGCCGGAATAACCGGTTGGCCGACAGAGCGGGCATACGTCACCATCGCCCCATGGGAGCACTGGACGCGGTGGCGGGCAGGCTGGCCGGCGGGGCGAGCGTCGAGTTCCGGCCCAGCGGCTCTTCGATGGTCCCCTTGATACGCAGCCGCGGGCTGGTGACCGTCGCCTCGGTGGACCCGTCGAAGCTCGAGGTCGGCGACATCGTGCTCGCCCGTGTCGCGGGCACGGTGTACCTGCACCTGGTGTCCGCGGTGGACCCGGCCAGGAAACGGGTGCAGATCAGCAACAACCGGGGCCATGTCAACGGCTGGACCGGATACGGCCGGGTCCACGGGATCTGCACGTCGGTCGACGGTGTCCCCCGCCCTCGCACGGCGGGCAAGGTCCGCGCCTCGTGACACGTCTGTGACGGTCGGCGGACGGGGTCATGACGTCGCAGCGCGAAGGTGGTTCATAGAGGGCAAAACGCCCTATTCGGACATCCATCTCCTGCTACCGAGGGCGTGAGCAGGGACCGCAGCCGCCGAACCGCCGAAGGACACCACCATGAGCTCCGCACCCACCACGCCCCAGGCCGACACCAGCCCCGACGCCGACACCGCCGGGACCGGCGGCGACGTCCCCGAACTCGCCCCCCGCGAACGCGAGACCCTCCGCCACATCGCCGCGGGCCGCACCTACCTCCAGACCGCCCGCCACATGGGACTGTCCAAGCACACCGTCGACGCCTACCTCCGCCGCATCCGCGCCAAGCTCGGCATCTACAGCACCGCCGAACTCACCCGCACCGCCGTCGCCCTCGGACTGTGACCCCGTCCGCACGGTAGGTGACCGCACCCGGGGCGGCGGGCGCGGTGCCACCGCGGAGACACCGACCCGGCGACCACCCCGGCACCACGGATCACGACGTCGCACCCACCTCCACGCGCGCGGCACGCCGCGCACGAGCCAGGTTCACCCCGCTGGCGATGATCCCGATGTGGCTGAACGCCTGCGGGTGGTTGCCCGCGAACTCCCCCGTCGTGGGGTCGATCTGCTCCGACATCAGCCCGAGCGGGCTCGCCCGGCCGCACAGCGAGGCGTACAGCTCCTCGGCCTCCTCGATCCTGCCCTGGCCGGTCAGGTTGTCGACGAGCCAGAAGCTGCACAGGACGAAGGCCCCCTCGTCACCGGGGAGGCCGTCCGGCGACTCGTCGTGGAGGTAGCGGTGGAGCAGTCCGCCGCCGGCCGAGAGGCGGTCCGCGATCGCCGTGGCGGTGGCGACCATCCGCGGATGGCTCACGGGGACGACCTGCCGCAGCGGGAGCGCGAGCAGGCTGGCGTCGAGTCCACCGCCGCCGTCCAGGTACCGGCCGAGGGTGTGCACGTCCCCGTCCCACGCGCGCTCGAGGATCAGCCGGCTCAGTGCGTCCGCGGAGGCCCGCCACGCCGCGGTCCGACCGGGCAGGCCGAGCCGCTCGCCGATCGATGCCGCCCGGTCGAGGGCCACCTGGCACATCCCGGCGGAGTAGGTGAACACCCGGCCTTCGCTGCGCACCTCCCAGATGCCCTGGTCGGGTTCCCGCCAGGCCCGGTCGGCGGTCTCCGCGAGCCGGCACAGGCCGCTCCACAGCGCGGGCTGGAGGGCGCCGCCGGCGAGCAGCCACTGGTCCGCGCAGTCCAGCACCTCGCCGTAGACGTCGTGCTGACGCTGGTCGGCGGCTCCGTTGCCCCACCGTACGGGGGCCGAGCGCCGGTAGCCCTCCAGCCCGGGGTCCTCGGCCTCACCGGGCACCGGGCAGCCGTCGACGTCGTACATGATGCGGGGCCGCCGGCTGTGCTCGAACGCGTCCAGGACCCAGCCGAGGAACGCGTCCGCCTCGCCGCGGAAGCCGATCCGGCGCATGGCGAACACGGTGAAGGCGGCGTCGCGGATCCAGGTGTAGCGGTAGTCCCAGTTGCGGATCCCGCCGACGGGCGCGGGCAGGGAGGACGTGGGCGCCGCGACGAGGGAGCCGTTCGTCCAGTCGTCACAGAGCTTCAGGGTGATCGCGGACCGGCGGACCAGGGGTTCCTCGGGGCCGTCGTAGCCGAAGTCGGTCATCCAGCGCCGCCAGGCGTCGGCGGTGCCTGCCACCATCGCCTCGGCGTCGAACCGGTGGTGCCGGTGGAAGCGGCCCCAGGACAGCACCAGGTCGAGGCGCTCGCCCTGCTGCAGGTCATGGGCGCTGTGCAGGGACTCCAGCGGCCGGCTGGAGCGCAGGTGCAGCCGCAGGTCCGGCCGGCGCGGCACGCGGACCTCCAGTCCGCTGAACAGCGCCTGGGCCTGCGCACCGCCGCGCGGTTCGACGTCGACGCGCAGGCGTACGCGGCCGTCGAGGACGACGGCCGAGCGGACGAGTTCGCCGCGGTCGGCGGGGGCGTCGTCGGTGAGGTCGGCGCCGGAGCGCAGCACCAGCGCGTCGGTGACGCGCACCGTGCCGGTGGGGCAGCGCAGTTCGGTGACGAGGACGCCGGTGTCGGGCTCGTAGCGCTGGCGGGCCTCGCGCAGTTCCTCCGGCGCCACGGTGAAGTGCCCGCCGCGGGCGGGGTCGAGCAGGCCGCAGAACAGGGGTGCGGCGTCGAACCGGGGCAGGCACAGCCACGGGAGGGAGCCGTCGAGGCCGACGAGGGCCGCCGTCCTGCCGTCACCGATGAGGCCGAAGTCCTCGAGCGGCAGGTAGCCGTCGTGCCTGCGCACCTGCCGGAACGGCGGATCCAGTTCGAGCATGCCGCCTCGCTTCCACGCGACTCCGACCGACGCGGGTTGCCGCGGGCCGCCAAGTCGGCCTGGCGGTAGGAGGATCCGCCGGGGTTCAGGAGTCGTCGGCGTGGAGGTTCTTGACCTTGATCCAGTCACGGCTGCGGCGACCCGGAAGGTACGTACTGGTCAAACGCTTCGCCACCACACCGTCGTACCCCTCCTGACGGATGTAGTGCAACGCCTCACTCGCCATCGCCGGCCAGTACGGCGGCACCACCACATGCGGCCCG
>NZ_JARAVL010000077.1:0-15871 GCF_033792725.1 Streptomyces sp. PA03-5A
CTCCAAAGCCTTCGTCACAACCAAGGTTCCTTCCGGTCGGGGGGCCGGTGAGCGGGCCGAACGCGGGATTCCACCCCGCGGTCTGTACATTGCATACAGGCGACGAATACTGTATGCAGACGTTTATCCCGCATGGACGACCCGGTGTCCAGAGGTCTGCACCGGATTATCGTCCGACCCCGAGTCAGGGCAGGTGCGTTTGACGATGGATCTGTTCGAGTACCAAGCACGGGAGCTCTTCGCGCGGCACGGCGTCCCCGTGCTCGCCGCCCACGTGGTGGACGACCCCGCCGAGGCCCGGGCCGCGGCCGAACGCCTTGGCGGGCAGGTCGTGGTGAAGGCCCAGGTGAAGACCGGCGGCCGGGGCAAGGCCGGCGGCGTGAAGCTCGCCTCCGACCCCGCGGACGCGCAGGACAAGGCCCGCGCCATCCTCGGCCTGGACATCAAGGGCCACACGGTCGGCAAGGTCATGCTGACGCCGACCGCCGACATCCAGGACGAGTACTACGTCTCCTTCCTCCTCGACCGCGCCGAACGGACGTTCCTCGCCATGGCCTCGGCCCAGGGCGGCATGGACATCGAGGAGGTCGCCGCCACCCGGCCGGAGGCCCTGGCCCGCGTCCCCGTCGACGTCGCCGAGGGCGTCAGCGAGGAGAAGGCCCGGCAGATCGCCGAAGCGGCCGGGCTCCCCGAGGAGACCGTGCCCGTGCTGATCGCGCTGTGGGAGGTCTTCACTGCGGAGGACGCCCTGCTGGTCGAGGTCAACCCGCTGGTCCGCACCACGGACGGCCGTCTCCTCGCCCTGGACGGCAAGGTCTCCCTCGACGCCAACGCCCGCTTCCGCCACCCGGACCACGAGGCGTACGAGACCCCCGGCGAGGGCGACCCCCTGGAGGCCGCCGCCCGCGCCAAGGGCCTCAACTACGTCAAGCTCGACGGCACCGTCGGCGTCATCGGCAACGGCGCGGGCCTGGTGATGAGCACCCTCGACGTGGTCGCCCACCACGGCGGGGCCCCCGCCAACTTCCTCGACATCGGCGGCGGCGCCTCCGCCCAGGTGATGGCCGACGGGCTCGGCGTCATCCTCTCCGACCCCGACGTCACCTCCGTCCTCGTCAACGTCTTCGGCGGCATCACCGCCTGCGACGCCGTCGCGGACGGCATCGTCCAGGCCCTCGACCTGGTCGAGCTCACCAAGCCCCTCGTCGTCCGCCTCGACGGCAACAACGCCGAGCGCGGCCGGGCCGTCCTCGACGAGGCCGCGGCGACGCTGGGCCCCCTCGTACAGCAGCTGGACACCATGGACGGCGCGGCCGCGCGGGCCGCCGAGCCCGCAAGGAGCTGATCGCGATGGCCATCTTCCTCGACCGCAACAGCAAGGTGATCGTCCAGGGCATGACCGGCTCGGAGGGCATGAAGCACACCCGCCGCATGCTCGCCTCGGGGACGGACGTCGTCGGCGGAGTCAACCCGCGCAAGGCCGGCACGAGGGTCGAGTTCGACGGGCGCACCGTCCCCGTCTTCGGCTCGGTCAAGGAGGCGGTCGGCACGACCGGCGCCGACGTCAGCGTCGTCTTCGTGCCGCCGCCCTTCGTGCGCGCCGCCGTCGACGAGGCCGTCGACGGCGGCCTCGGGCTCGTCGTCGTCATCACCGAGGGCGTCCCCGTGCACGACACGGTCGCCTTCCGGGCCCGCGCGGTCGCCTCCGGCACCCGCGTCATCGGGCCCAACTGTCCCGGTCTCATCAGCCCCGGCCAGTCCAACGCGGGCATCATCCCGGCCGACATCACCACCTCCGGCCGCATCGGCCTGGTGTCGAAGTCCGGCACGCTCACCTACCAACTGATGTACGAGCTGCGCGACCTCGGGTTCTCCACCGCCGTCGGCATCGGCGGCGACCCCGTCATCGGCACCACCCACATCGACTGCCTGCGCGCCTTCCAGGACGACCCCGACACCGACCTGATCGTCATGATCGGCGAGATCGGCGGCGACGCCGAGGAACGCGCCGCCTCCTACGTCTCCCGCCTGGTCACCAAGCCGGTCGTCGGCTACGTCGCGGGCTTCACGGCGCCCGAGGGTAAGACCATGGGCCACGCCGGCGCCATCGTCTCCGGCTCCTCCGGCACCGCGCAGGCCAAGAAGGAGGCGCTGGAGGCCGCCGGCGTCAAGGTCGGCAGCACCCCCTCGGAGACCGCACGGCTCGTGCGCGGGCTGCTGCGGTGACCGCCCCCACCGGGGCCGCGGGCGTGGAGCAGCTGCTCACCCGCAGGTACGACGTGGGCGCGGCACTCGTACCGCTCGACCTCACAAGGACGCGGGCCCGCACCGGAGTAGCCGTCGTCGCGTGCATGGACGCCCGGCTCGGCGTCGAGGCGATGTTCGGGCTGCGGCCGGGCGACGCCGACGTCATCCGCAACGCGGGCGGGTGCGTCACCCCCGACACCCTCCGCTCGCTCCGGCTGAGCCAACTGCAGGGCGGCACCCGCGAGATCGTGCTGGTGCACCACGAGGACTGCGCGGTGCTGGGCGACCCCGAGCAGGACCTGCGCGCGTGCATGGCCCGCCTCCGCGCCGCCACGGAGCTGCCCCGCACCGAGGTGGTGCGGGGATTCCTCTACACCCGTGGTGGTGCGCTGCGGGAGATCCGCCGTGATCGGGCGGAGCAGCCATGACCCTCACCCTCAAACCCGGAACGGCCTGGACCGACGCCTGGCAGCGGTGCCTGCGGGCCGCCCCCGAGGCGTTCCACGAGGACCGCGTGCTCAACCTGTGGGCCGGGGCCTGGCGGACCGACGGCCGGATCCTGCCGGCCACCAGCCCCGTCGACGGCACCCCCGTCGCCGGGGTGCCCCGGCTCGACGCGGACACCGCCCGGCAGGCCGTCCGCGCCGCCCTCGACCAGCACCGCGCCTGGCGGATGATCCCGGTTCCCGAGCGCAGGGCGCGGGTCTCGGCCGCCCTGGACGCCCTGGCCGAGCACCGCGTGCTGCTCGCGCTCCTCCTGGTCTGGGAGATCGGCAAGCCCTGGCGGCTCGCCCTGGCCGACGTAGACCGGGCCGTCGACGGGGTCCGCTGGTACGTCGGAGAGATCGACGACATGGTCGAGTGGCGCCGCCCGCTGCCCGGCCCGGTCGCCAACCTCGCCGGCTGGAACTACCCCATGAGCATCCTGGTCCACGCGATGCTCGTGCAGGCGCTGGCCGGCAACGCCGCCATCGCCAGGACCCCCGCCGACGGGGGCCTCGCCTGCCTGACCCTGGCCTGCGCGCTCATCGCCCGCGAGGACGTACCGGTGACCCTGGTCGGCGGCGGCGACGAGCTCTGCGGGGCGCTGGTACGGGCCCCGGAGATCGGCTGCGTCTGTTCCGTCGGCGGCCGGGACGCGGGCGGCCGGGTCGCCTCCGGCCTCACCGACCCCAGCAGACGCCATGTCATCGAGCAGGAGGGCCTGAACACCTGGGGCGTGTGGGACTACAGCGACTGGGAGACCCTGACCGGTCACCTCAGCGGGACCTTCGACTACGCCAAGCAGCGCCGCACCGCCTACCCCCGCTTCGTCGTGCGGCGCGAACTCCTGGCCGACTTCCTGTCCGCCTACCTGCCCGTCGTGCGCTCCGTGCGCCTCGGCCACCCGCTCGCCGTGGACGACCCCGGGGACGACCTCCCCGAGCTCGACTTCGGGCCGCTGATCAACGCGGCCAAGGCCAAGGAACTGGACGACCTCGTCTCCGAGGCCATCGACCGCGGCGCCACCCCGCTCCACCGCGGCAGCCTCGCCGACGCCCGCCTGCTGCCCGGCCAGGACACCTCCGCCTACCTGGCGCCGGTCACCCTCCTCGACCCTCCCACCACCTCCCCGCTGCACCATGCGGAGCCCTTCGGCCCGGTCGACACGATCGTCCCGGTCGACACCGAGGCGGAGCTGCTGGCCGCCATGAACGCCGGCGACGGCGCCCTCGTCGCCACCCTCTCCACCGACGACGAGGACACCTTCGCCCGCCTCGCCCCGGACATCCGCGCCTTCAAGATCGGCCACAACAGGCCCCGGTCCCGGGGCGACCACGCCGAGCCCTTCGGCGGCCTCGGCGCCTCCTGGCGCGGCGCCTTCGTCGGCGGCGACCTGCTGGTCCGCGCCGTCACGCGCGGCCCCGCGGGCGAACGCCCCCCGGGGAACTTCCCGGGCTACCACCTGATGCCGCCCGAGGCTGTATAGCGGCACTCCGGTGCCGGGGCCCACACGGCCCCGGCACCCTGTGCACCCTGCGGATACGCAGGTGAAACCCACCCCGAATCCTTGGTATCGTTGTGCCTGTCGCCGCGGGGCCAGCCCTGCGGATCACCTGTCCGGGTGGCGGAATGGCAGACGCGCTAGCTTGAGGTGCTAGTGCCCTTTATCGGGCGTGGGGGTTCAAGTCCCCCCTCGGACACTTTTCACCAACGAAATGCTGGCTGGGAGCGATTCCGGCCAGCATTTTGTGCTGTTGCAGCTGGTAGGTCATCCGCAGCCCCAGCGCCCGCCACAGCCGGTTCATCTGCCTCCCTGGGGCGCTACGGAGCGCATCTGCGGCGTCTCCCGCCGCGTCCACGAACTCGGCAATTTTCTCGCGCGAGAGCACGCGGGGCTTGCGGGTGCGGAGCTGGGCCGCCGGGATGGCTCGGCGGGCTTCGGTCTCGGTGATCCATTGGGCGACGGTCTTGGAGTCGGCGGCTCCGGAATCGATCAGGGCCCGGTAGCGGGAGAGTCCGCCGTCGCCGGCGGCCGTCGCCGTCGCAGGCGCGGACGACGGCCGCCGCAGCGGTAGTGGCGTCGGCTGCATCAGTGCGCACCGTTCGTGCGTCGTGCATCCGAATCGAGGGTGGCTGCCTTCCGAGGGGGCGGGGCTCGCCGGTCAGGGTGGCTCCACCAGTGAGGCGCCGGGTCATCAGGTCGGTCATGGCAAGGTGGACGACGGCCTCGGATCGGCAGGGGAGGCCTCGCCGTCAGGGCCGGCCGGCGGTGGAACATCGTCCGGCCCGGCGTGCGCTCAACCGTCCACCGCCGGGCAGCGGATCACCTGGTGGCGGCTGGTCCTCGGAGGGTTTCCAGGTCGATGCCCAGGCCGGCCGCGTGTCCGAACGAGATCGCTGGACGTCGGCGCACGGTCTGGTGTCCACCACCCGGGAACAGCCCCCTACTTCACGCCGCCGGCGGTGAGTCCGGCGATGATGCGCCGCTGGAAGACGAGTACGGCGATGACGAGGGGCACTGTGACCAGGACACCGGCCGCCATCTGCGTGCCGTACGGCTGGTCGAAGCGATAGGCGCCGGTGAAGCGCGAGATGGCGACGGTCGCCGTCTGCATCGACTTCTGGTTGACCATGGACAGAGCGATGATGAATTCGTTCCAGGCCGCGATGAAGGTGATGATCGCCGTGGTGAAGATGCCCGGAGCGGCGATGGGAATGATGACCTTCCGGAATGCCTGCCCCCGAGTACAGCCGTCCACCATGGCGGCTTGCTCCAGTTCCGCCGGCAGTTGGCGGAAGAACGCGGTGAGCGTCCACACGGCCAACGGAAGGGCGAAGGACATGCTGGGGACGACCATGGCCTGGTAGGTGTTGATCCATCCGATGTCCGAGAAGAGCCTCAGCAACGGGATGATGAGCGAGATCCCGGGAAACATGGACGTGGCGATGATGACCGCCGCGACAGCGCCCTTGAAGCGGAATTCCAGGCGGGCCAGCGCATAGGCCGCGACGGTGCCGACCAGCAGCGTGAGCGCGGTGGTCACGCCGGCCACGACGAGGCTGTTGAGCAGCGAGCGCTGGAAGCCGACGTCCGGCCTGAACACCGCGGCGAAGTTGGCGCCGGACCACGGATGGGGCAGCAGCGAGAGCTGGAACTGGTCGGTCGGGCGCCGGAAGCTCGACACGACCATCCAGTAGAACGGCGCGAGACAGTAGAAGACGATGGCGGCGATGCCCAGGGGCCGCAGCAGGGCCGTCGGGCGGTACCGCCGGGCCGGAGCCGGTACGGGGTGGTCGGCGGCGGTCATGCGGTGGTGGCCTTTCGTGCCGGGGCGGGCGTCCGGGTCGTGCGGGCGGTGCGCCGGCGGGCTCTGGCCTCTCCGATGAGGTCCGTGCCGAGCAGCTTCACGAAGGCGAACGCCACGATGACGACGTAGGCGAACAGGAGGGTCGCGTAGGCGGCCGCGGGGCCGTAGCGCACATTGCTGGCCTCGTAGTACGCGAGCATCGCCAGCGTCTCCACCTCGTGCTTCCGGCCGCCGATCAGGACGAAGGGCAGGTCGAACATGCGCAGCGCGTCCAGGATGCGGAACAGGACGGCGATCAGCAGGGTGGGTTTGACCAGGGGCAGTGTGATGCTGCGGAACTGGCGCCAGGGACCGGCGCCGTCGACCCGGGCCGCCTCGTACAGCTCACGGGGTATCAACTGCAGGCCCGCGAGAACCAGGAGGCCGATGAACGGCGCGGTCTTCCACGTGTCGGCGACGATCACCGCCAGCTTCGCCTGCCACCCGTCTGCGGTCCACAGGATCTGCCGGCCGAGCAGGGCGTTGGCCACGCCGTTGACGTCGAAGACCCACCGCCACAGCAGCGCGGAGACGGCCGTAGGGATGGCCCATGGCACCAGAATGGCCGCGCGCACGACGGCGCGCCCGCGCAGGGCGTGGTTCATGACCATGGCCATCGCGATGCCGATGAGCACCTCGATCGACACGGTGGTGACGGTGAAGAACGTGGTGTTCCAGAAGGCATTCCAGAACATCGAGGCGTTGGTCCCTGAGAACGCGTCCGTGTAGTTGCGCAGGCCCGCGAATCGCTCCCCCTCCACCACGAAGCCGTCGGCGTCGAGGCCCTGGCCCTCTTGGAAGAGGGAAGCCCTTATGGCGGCCACCAGGGGATAGGCGATGACCAGGCCGAGGACGAGGAGGGTGGGCGAGAGCAGGGCGGCCGCGAGGCGGCCGTCACCCCGGCTCTTGCGGAGCCTTGGGACAGGACGCGCGGTGGCTGTCCGGATGGTGGTGGTCACGAGGTGTCCTTCTTCGGGGGAACGCCGATCGCCCCGGCCGGGCACGGAGCGCGGAGGGCGCCGCCCGGCCGGGGACGACTCACTCTGCGGTGATCTTCTCCAACTGCTGCTGCAGGTCGGTGAGCGCGGTGTCGGGGCTCGCCTTTCCGGAGACCACCGGATAAATGGCGTTCTGGATGGCCGCGGTGACATCGCCGTAGCGCACGGCCTTCGGCCGGGGCCGGGCACTCTCGATCGACTTGCCGAGCGTCGCGAGGTAGGGGAACTTCTTCTGAAGGTCGGCCTGGCTGTACAGGTTCGCCCGGGTCGGCGCGACCGCTGCCTTCAGCAGGTTGGAGCGCTGGGCTTCCTCACTGGTCAGGAACTTGATGAAGTCCCGCGCGGACGCCTTGTGCGGGGCGAATGTGGACACGGCCAGGTTCAGGCCTCCCAGGGTGGAGGAGCCGGGGCCGTTCATTCCCGGCAGCGGAGCGACGTCGAACTTGCCCGCCACCTTCGAGGAGCCGTCGGTCTCGTTGGCGAGGTTCCATACATACGGCCACTGGCGCAGGAAGATGAGCTTGCCCGCCTGGAAGGCCTCGCGGCCGTTCTCCTCCTGGTAGGTCAGCGCCTCCTTCGGGATGGTGCCGTCCTTGAAGCTGTCCACGAGCCACTTCAGGCCGGCCTTCGCCTCGGGTGTGTCGACGGTCGGCTTGCCGTTGTCGTCGAACAGTTCCCCGCCGGCGGACTGGACGGCTTCGGAGAAGTTGACGGTCAGGCCCTCGTACTTGTCGAACTGGCCCGCGTAGCAGCTCATCTTGGAGGCCTCGGGCAGCTTCAGGACCTTCTTGCAGACGGCCGCCATCTCGGTCCAGGTGGTCGGCGCCTCGGCCTTGACCTTCTTCAGCAGGTCGGTGCGGTAGAAGAGCATCCCGCCGTTGGACTGGTACGGGGCCGCGTACACCTTGCCCCGGTATTTCGCGGTGTCGACGGCGGACGGCAGCAGGCCGTCCAGCGGGAAGTCCCCGGCCGGAAGTTGGTCGATCCAGCGGTTGGCGGCGAATTCGGCGGTCCAGGTCACGTCGAGGCCGAGCACCGAGTACGCGTCCGACTTCACCTGGGCGTTCTGCACCATCTGCTGACGCTGCGCGTCCGCGGAGGTGGGCAGTTCGGTGATGGTGGCCTTTTCCCTGGGGTGCGCGGAGTTCCACTCGTCGAGCAGGTTCTGCAGATTGCCGGAGGTGTCCTTGCCGGTGGCCAGGGTTATGGGACCGCGATCACCGGAGCCCTGGTCTCCCGCGTTCTTGTCCGTCCCGTTGCTGCTGCACGCACTGGCGGCGAGTGCGGCGGCCGCGGCAACAGCGGCCGCCTGCAGAATTCTTCGACTGGTCATTCCCTTGCTCCTCGTTGAGCAGCGCCGGTCGGCGCGGATTCGAATGGTGCGGCAGCGAAAAAAATCACATCGGATCGTGAGCGTGCACACTGCGCCGACGTTCTGCTGTCAGGCGCTTTTCCCGTCAGCCCTCGGCGGTTTCAGGACCTGATACGCCCGCTGTGTCCGGGTCGAGTGTCTGTCCGGTGGGTCGGCACCGGGAGCGCCGGAGCGTTCCCCGCCTGCGGAGGCGGGGTGCCCGGAGAGGGCGCCGCGGCCCGGCTCTCCAGGTACCCGATGACCGCCACCGCCCCGGCGGCCGCCCAGGCCTGGGGACGGCAGGCCGAGGGATAGGCGGGCAGGGGCCCGCTGTCGGCCGCCGAGACCCCTGCGTACAGCTCCGGCAGTCGGTATCCGAAGCGTTCCGCGGCCTCGACCACTCCGTTCGCCAGTGAGCGGGCCACCTCGTGGTGGCCCTCGGCGGCCAACCCGAGCACGGCGATGGCTGTGTCGTGCGGCCAGACGCTGCCGCAGTGGTAGCTCATCGGGTTGAAGGCAGCGCTGGTGGAGGAGAGGGTCCGCAGTCCGAATCCGCAGTCCATGTCCGGCGCGGACAGTCTGCGGGCGACCAAAGCCGCCTCGTCGGGTGAAAGCAGCCCGGTGCCGAGCAGATGGGCCATGTTGGAGGAGGCGCCGTCCACCGGCCGCTTGGCCCCGTCCAACGCGATCGCTGGATAGGGCCCGACGTCGTCGCAGACCCAGTACGCCTCGCGGAAACGCTCACGCAGCCGGGCCGCCCAGTCCCGCAACGGCTCTGCTCCGCCGGCACCGAAGCTCTCCAGCAGGTCCGCGCCCTGCACGGCGGCGGCATGCGCGTACCCCTGGACCTCGCACAGTGCCAGCGGTGCCTCCGCGAGCCGTCCGTCGGACCAGCGCACCCCGTCGTGGGAGTCCTTCCAGCCCTGGTTCGCCAGGCTTCCCGGGACGGTGGCCCGGTACTCGAGGAACCCGTCCCCGTCGGCGTCACCCGCTTCGGTGATCCACCGCAGGGCCTTCCGCAGGTGCGGCAGCAGCTCGGCGACCTCGGCCTCGGGCAGGCCCGCCCGCCAGGCGTCGTGCAGCAGGCGCACCCACAGCGCCGTGGCGTCGACCGTGCCGTAGTACAGCGGGGGCAGTGTGAGGCTGCCCAGCCGCAGCGGCTCCGGGCGCGCCTCGTGCAGGATCTTCCCGGGCTGCTCCTCCGCCTCGGGCAGGTCCCGCCGGCCCTGCCTGCGGGCGAGGGTGCGCAGCGTGCCCCCGGAAACCGCGGTGCCCAGGGGCAGCAGCATCCGGGCGGACCAGAGCGAATCGCGTCCGAAGAGGGTGAAGTACCAAGGACTCCCGGCGGCGAGGAAGCGGTCCCGCGGATCGAGAGGGTCGCACAGCAGCATGGCCTGCAGGTCCTCGAGACTGCTCTGCAGCAGGCGCGCCCGGCGGTGGTCGACCGGCGCTTGCGCGGGCGCGGCCCATGGCGGAGGCAGCGAGTCGAGTGGCGCGCCGAATGCGGCTCGCGGCGCGCCGCCGGAAGCAGTGGCCGGGTCGGTGTCGGGCGATGCGCACACGCGAAGGGAGAGCGACCAGGAGCCTCTGGGCGGCAGTTCGGCCTCGAAGCACAGGACGGCCGTTCCACCCTCCTCCCGGCATTCGGCCGGCGCCGGGGCCGCGGTCAGGACGACCCCCGTGCCGTCGCGGTCCCAGCGAACCTCGCCGCCGGCGGTGACCGGGGGGACAGGGCGGATGCGCTCGCCCGACCGGACCTCGTGCACGGGAGCCAGGTCCGACTCGGCGCGCACCCGCACCCGCACCCGCAGGGGGGCGTCGCCGAAGGTGCGCAGCCTCAGGTGCTCCTCAAGGGCGCTGTGCGTCAGCACCCGGCGGCGCTCCAGCATCAGGTCCGTGTCGGCCGCAGCTCCGCGGACCGGCTGCACGGCGGCGGTGAACCGGGCCTCGGACGACCGGGTCAGTGACCGGCCCACCGGCCGGACCTCGGCATCGACGATCTCGACCTCCAGCCGGGAGAGCATCCGGCGGTCGTTGTCGTAGTAGCCGTCCGCGCCGCCCGTCCGCAGTTGGCCGTCCGACCCGCACAGCGCGGCGGCGGGGGCACGCAGCACGGTCACGAGGTCGTGCAGCGCAGGTGGGTGAGGGGTCGTCACCCTGCCTCCTTCGGTCAAGCGGGTCACCGGTGGGGCCGCGCAGCGCAACCGCCGCCGAATTCATGGGCTGGTGCCGTCACCCGGTGCGTCGACCGTGAATGCGGAAGACAGCAGCGGTGGACACGCGGCCGATCGGCGGTCGCTGACGTACAGAGTCCTGGCGCCGAGCTCGAACCGTCGTCGGCGACCCGGAAGTTGAACGATCAAAACTGCGACGCGCAGGACTATGCCATGTGGCGGACCACCTGACTAGGGGGAGTTTCCTCAACGTTTCCGTGGTGTTCCGTGTGGAGGAACTCAGGTGCTCCCGCCGACGGTCAACTCCCGTCCCGCAGAACCTACGCGGAAGCAGCGGGCGGATTGCCGCGAGCGTCAGGAGCTCTCACGGACGATCAACTCCGGTTCGAACAGCACGTACTCGGATGCGGCGGGTGGGCTCCCTGCCAGGAGGGCGGTCAGCAGCCTGATCACCGCACGTCCGACCTCGGTCAAAGGCTGCCGCAGCGTGGTCAGCGAGGGCTGGACCAGCGCGGCGGCAGGGGAGTCGTCGAAGCCGACCACTGCCACGTCCCGTCCGATGGCCAGCCCCTGGTCCCGGACTGCCGTGTAACACCCCAGCGCCAGGGTGTCACTGGCCGCCACCACCGCCGTGGGGCGGGGCCAGGCGCGCAGCAGTTCAGCGGCAGCGGCGGCGCCGTCGTCGATCGTGTCGGGCGAGCGGGCGGAGTTGTGGGCGACCAGTTCGTGCCGGTCCATGGCCAGGCGCCATCCGAGCAGGCGGTCCTGTCCCGGCCCGCTGCCTTCCTCCATCCCGAGGAACGCGATCTCCCGGTGACCTCTGGCGACGAGGTGGTCCACAGCCGCGCCGATGCCGGCTGCGCCGTCCACATCAACCCACAACTGCCCGGGCGGGGCATGGGACGCCCGGCCGAAGCCCACGAAAGGCGCGTTCCGTGAGGCGAGCCATTCCGGTCGGGGATCGCCGGGGTCCAGCCGGGACAGTATGAAGGCGTCGACGCTGGACGTGCGCAGCATCTCGTCGTACGTCGCCAGCTCGTCCTGGAAATCCTGCGCGGCGCAGATCACCACGCGGTAGCCGTTCTCCTGGGCCGCCGCCGCGAGCGCGTGCAGGAATCGGTCGAGGATCACATTCGATGTGCCACCCCGCCCTACCTCGACGCAGTAGCCGATCTGCCGCGACGCCTGGGTCCTGAGCGACCTCGCCGCCCGGTTGGGCTCATAGCCGATCTCCTTGATCACCCGGAGCACGCGGTCCAGCGTCTCCGGGCGCAAGCGATCCGGTGTGTTCAGGGCGTTGGAGACCGTCTGGCGGGATACCCCCGCGATACGTGCCACATCGTTGACGGTGGGAGCCGGCGAGACGGAGCGCTTACGCATAGGAGTACCAGTCTACCGGCGAGGACGGAGACAGCCATCGCCTGTTCACCGACCGCGACGGCCACCGAACGAACCGGTGCGGGCCGCATTCTGGACCCTGTGGCCCCGCTCCCTGGACTGGGGGCGCGGCGGGCAGCTTACCGGGCCGTCGGTCACCTGGTGCCGGTACACGGCGGGGCGCGGCAGGCGCGCAGCCCGGTCGAGACTGCCGTCAGTCCCGTCCGGGCCGGGGCGTACCCGCCACGCGTTCGGGGATCGGGCTACTTCGCGATCAGCAGGAGGATGGCCCGGCCGTGCAGGCGGTAGACAGTGCCGGCGCCGCCGACGAGGGCTTCGGAGCCGGGGGAGGCCACCTGATCGGGTCCTTCGGCCCAGGTCGAGGTGTCGGTGACGCGGTACCACTGCTTGCCCGCGCCAGGTGAGGGGAGGGTGAAGTCGACGTCACCGGACCAGCCGTTGTAGCCGACGTAGACGGCGCTGCTGGGGTCGCCGAGTTCGGTGCCATCGAGGCGCAAGGCCAAGGCGTGGTTGTTCGGGCTGGACCAGTAGGCGCCGTCGGGCGCGCTGCCGGCGGGGGTGAACCAGTTCAGCTGGCCCAGGCCGTTGCCGTTGTTGTCGGCGGCGCTGTAGAAGGCTGCCGGACGCATGGCCGGGTGCGCCTTGCGGAAGGTGATGAGCCGCTGGGCGTAGGTGCGGAAGGTGCTCTGGTCCGCGGTCGGGCTGTGGCCGAGCCAGTTGGCGGAGGAGTCCAGGTTGTACGGATTGTTGTTGCAGCGGATCGAGCGCAGGGTCTCGTCGCCGCCGGTCATCATGGGCGTGCCGGCGGACAGCATCAGCAAGGCGAAGCCGTTGCGGGCGGACTTGCGCTGGTCGGCGGCGTTACCGCCCTGGTCCCAGGACAGGTTGTGGTCCGAGCCGCCGTCGGAGGGGCCGTACGGCCAGGGCTGCGTGTTGCTCTTGGTGTTGCACGTGTACAGGTCGGCGAGGGTGAAGCCGTCGTGGGCGACCATGAAGTTGACCGAGTTGAAGGGTGCGCGGCCGTCGTCCTGGTACAGGTCGGCATCGAGGCGGGCCCCGCCGACGACAAGGACTACGGGGAGCACCACGAGATCACCGCCGAGGGCGTCGCCGAGCTCCTCGGATCGGCCGACTCGGTGATCATCACCCCCGGCTACGGCATGGCCGTCGCCCAGGCCCAGTACGGCATCGCCGAGCTGACCCGCAAGCTCAGGGAGCGCGACGTCGACGTGCGCTTCGGCATCCACCCGGTCGCCGGCCGGCTGCCGGGCCACATGAACGTCCTGCTCGCCGAGGCCAAGGTCCCCTATGACATCGTGCTGGAGATGGACGAGATCAACGACGACTTCGACGACACCGCCGTCGTCCTCGTCATCGGCGCCAACGACACCGTCAACCCCGCGGCCGCCGAGGACCCGGGCTCGCCCATCGCGGGCATGCCCGTCCTGCAGGTCTGGAACGCCGAGAACGTCATCGTCTTCAAACGCTCCATGGCCTCCGGTTACGCCGGAGTCCAGAACCCCCTCTTCTACCGCGACAACTCCGCCATGCTCTTCGGCGACGAAGGACCGCGTCGAGGACATCCTCCGCGTCCTGTGACCCGCTGTCGGTGGGGTCGGCTACCTTCGGGTCATGTCGATCACCGCACAACTGCGCGACTCGGTGGAGCTGCCGGGTGGGGGCGCACTCGTCAACGGCTTCGCGTTCGAGAGCCGCGGGGGCGGTGCGTGCCGCGCCCTGCTCGGCAACGGGCGCGAGCTGGAGGTCCACGACCTGAACGAGGTGTTCGCGGGTGAGCGCGTGCCGACCGCCGTCTTCCCCCTTCCCTGGCCGGGGTGGGACCGCGGCGTCCACTCGGTGAGTCCCGACGGCACGTTCGCGGTGTTCTCGGGCCAGCGTGCGGTACGGGCGGTGGGCAGGGGCGGCGGGACGCTGTGGGAGTACCGGCACGCCTGCTGGGGGCCCGCGGTCGGCCACCCGCACACGGGGGACGAGCAGGAGGTGTGCCCCGGTCACGAGCACGGATCCTGCCGGGTCTCGGACGACGGCCGGCTCGTCTGGGCGCATGTCGTGGCCGAGCCGGCGGAAGGCGACTGGGAGGAGCGCTGGGTCGTCCTGGACGCCCGGGACGGCCGGGAGCTGGCCCGGCTGCCGCTGGGCAGTGCGGCATCCGGTTCGCATCATCTGTCCCACCCGGACGGTGTCCACATGGGCCTGTGCATCGGCATGGGCCAGGACGGCATCCTGCTGCACTGGGCGCGCCGGGACGGCGGCGAGCTGACCGGCTGGGACCTCAACGAGGGCATGGACCGCATCCTGACGGACGTCCATGCGGGGCACCCGGGCTTCCTGACCGTCGAGCACAGCGGGTGGGACCTGCAACTGCACGCCCTGGACGGCACCGTGCTCGCCGAGGTCTCGCCCGATCCGGCCGGCGACGAGGACCCGCCCCGCTGGGACTACGGCTGCGGCTTCGTGGACGCCGACACGGTCACCGCCTCGACGATCGACTCCGCCGAGGACCCCGAACAGGCCCGCCACTGGCTGCTCGACGCCCACAGTCTGGAGACACGCGGATCGGTCGGCTATCCCAGGGGCCATGTCGACAGCTATGTGCGTCCGCTCGGCGATGGGACCTGGCTCACCTATGACGACAAGAGCGGGACGCTGAACCGCTGGGCGGAAACGGCACTTTGAGCACGACCAGGACGCCCGCCGGTGCCGGTGGGTGCCCCTGACGCGGTGCCAGACCGTCTTGAGGTTGCAGAACTTCCGAATGCCCTCCGTGGCGAGCTCGCGGCCGATGCCCGAGTCCTTCGCGCCGCCGCCCTGGTCCGGTTGGACATCGCGGGGAGGGGCCCGGGCCACGCCGTGACGGTCGGCGTGGACGTGCGGTTCCTGGCGGGACTGTGGGACCTGGCCGTCCCGGAGCACACCCGGTGCCGGTTGCACCTGGAGGCCCGCACCTGCAGGCCCAGGTCCGTGAGACCGGTCGATGCGGCGTTGAGCGCCCCGGCCCGCCGTGCGCGGCGCGGTGTCAGGACGCTGCCGCATCGGGCCAGAGCGCGCGGAGCGCGTCGGGAACCCCCTCGACGGCCTCGGAGTCACCCATGGCCAAGTGGAGGATGTAGCCGGGCAGCGTGCACATGAGCGTGGCGCCGATCGCCTCGGGAGATGCCTCACGTGTCAGGGTGCCGCCCTGCTGGTGTTCTCGGACGACCTCGGTGAGGGCGGAGCGCATCTGGGCCAGCAGGTCGTTGAACTGCTCGGCCAGCGAAGGGTTCCGCAGGGATTCGGACCAGGCAAGCACGGACAGCCCGGCGATGTTCTGCTCGGCGGTCTTGGCCTTCACGATGTCGAAGACATCGGCCATCAGGTCCCCGACGGAGCTGCTGGGCCGCTGCTCGGCGACACCGTGGACCATCGTCAGGACGTCACGCATGCTCTCCTCGACGATGGCCGTGATCATCTCGTTCTTGCTGGCGAAGTGCCGGTACACCGCGCCCGCCGAGAGGCCCGACTCCGCGAAGAGGTCCTGCATGGACGTGGAATGGAACCCGTCCCGCAGGAAGCAGCGGCGCGCCGCGTCCAGGATCTGCCGGCGGCGGGCCTCCATGTACTCCTGCGTGACCTTCGGCATGGATTCATCCTTCAATTAAAAAACGAATCTTCGTGTTAACTTAACACGGTGACCGTGGGTCATCCATAGGGAGCGCGGGGGAAATCTTTGCCCTCCTTCTCTGGACATCCACCGCGCGGGCCGCAACCATGGTTACTCCATACGGTATGCAATCTGCAGTATGGGATCCCGACGCACCACTCCCGACCCGTCGTTGGACTTGTGAGGTGGCCGTTGTGACCAAGGCACTCGAA
>NZ_JARAVL010000078.1:0-14911 GCF_033792725.1 Streptomyces sp. PA03-5A
CCCCGCGGCCCCCGCGGCGCCGGCGTCCGCGGAACCCGTCGCGGTGGCGCCTCCGGCAGCTCACCCCGCCGGGCCTCCCGCCGGGCCCCAGGCCGCTCCCCCGGCGGCCCCCGCGGCACCGCCCGCCGAGGTGCGCACCGCGCCCCTGCCGCCGGTCGCCCCGCCGCCCACCCAGCCGTACGGCGGTCCCGTCGGGCCCTCCGGGCCCATGGGCCCGTCCGGTCCGGTGGGCCCGGTGTGGGGCACGCCGGTGCCGGCCGCCCCCGCGCCCAAGAAGCGCGGCAACGGCGGCCTGGTCGCCGCCGTCCTGGTCGCCGCGCTCGTCGCGGGCGGCATCGGCGGCGGGGTCGGCTTCTGGGCCGCGGACCGCAACGACAGCTCCTCCTCGACCACCGTCTCCTCGGTCGGCAACCCCAAGGACCTCAGCCGTGCCGCCGACTCGGTCGCGGGCATCGCCAAGCAGGCCCTCCCCAGCGTCGTCACGATCGAGGCCACCGGCCGCCAGGAGAGCGGCACCGGCACCGGCTTCGTCTACGACAAGGAGGGCCACATCCTCACCAACAACCACGTCGTGGCCCCCGCCGCCGACGGCGGCAAGCTCACCGCCACGTTCTCCGACGGCAAGAAGTACGAGGCCGAGGTCGTCGGCCGCGCCCAGGGCTACGACGTCGCCGTCGTCAAGCTCAAGGGGGTCACCCCCGACAAGCTCACCCCGCTCGCCGTCGGCGACTCCGACAAGGTGGCCGTCGGCGACTCCACCATCGCCATCGGCGCCCCCTTCGGGCTCTCCGGCACCGTCACCACCGGCATCGTCAGCGCCCTGCACCGCCCCATCGCCTCCAGCGACGGGGAGGGGTCCAACGCCTCCTACATGAGCGCCATACAGACCGATGCCTCGATCAACCCCGGCAACTCCGGCGGCCCCCTCCTGAACTCCGAGGGCGCTGTCATCGGCATCAACTCCGCGATCCAGTCCACCGGCAGCGACGGCACCTCCCAGTCCGGCAGCGTGGGCCTGGGCTTCGCCATCCCGATCGACCAGGCCCGCCGCGTCGCCCAGGACCTGATCAAGAACGGCGAGCCCGTCTACGCCGTCATCGGCGTCCACGTCGACTCCAGCTACAGCGGCGAGGGAGCCAAGATCGCCACCGGCGCCGACGCCGTCACCTCCGGCGGCCCCGCCGACCAGGCGGGCCTGCGCTCCGGCGACGTCATCACCAAGTTCGACGACACCGTGGTCGACTCCAGCCCCACCCTCATCGGCGAGATCTGGCAGCACGAGCCCGGCGAGAAGGTCAACCTCACGTACACCCGTGACGGTCAGACCCGTACCGCCACCCTCACTCTCGGCGAACGCAAGGGCGACAGCAGCAGCTGAGCCGACCCGTTAGGCTGTCCCCGCGCCGCCCGGCCCACCAGCCGGACCTCGCGGCGCGGGGAGAGTTGCCCGAGCGGCCTAAGGGAACGGTCTTGAAAACCGTCGTGGCAGCGATGTCACCGTGGGTTCAAATCCCACACTCTCCGCACAGGCCGGCGAAGGCGCTGGACAGAAGGGGTGCCCCAAGACACGGGGGCGCCCCTTCTTCGTGCACGATGGTCGGAGACCGGACCGTGCTGAACTTCGGGTAGCGGGGTGCACGCAGGAGGCGCGGGGATGAGCGTGATGTGGGCGGCGACCGCGCCGGAATCGGAGAGGCGCTCGGACGTGGCGGCTCTGGCGGAGCGTGTCGGCGAACTGCGCACCCGTGGCCAGGGGTACGTCGAAGTCCGGCTGCCAGGCGGTGGCTTTCCCCTGCTGGCTCTGGGCTTTCGCGGTGATCAAGCGGTCATCCATCTGTGCGATGACGCGGACAGGTCGTCCCTTCTCCGCGGCGATGGCACCGCCGCGGCGGATGCCGTGGTCGAAGTCCCGGTCATGGACGACCTGGTTGTCTTCAGCGGCGATGTCGTCCTGGCTGTCGATCGCGCCTGGCTCCTGGTTCGTACCTTCATCCAGGCGGGGACGCCTGGCGAACTGGGCGAGTGATGCCAGTTGTGACCACGGCGCGAGCCCCGCGTGCCTGAACGGCACCGCCGCAACAGTCCCCGGACGAGTGCGACGGTGTGCCGGCCGGATCGCCGGAGGCCGAACCTCGGTCCTGAGCAGGGGCTTTATTGGTCGCCTACACGCTGGGGGGAAGGTCTTGAGAACCGTCCTGGCGGCGATGTCACCGTGGCTCACGCCCCACGCTCTCCGCACCGGGCCGGCGAATGCGCTGGACGGAAGGGGTGCCCCAAGACACGGGGGCGCCCCTTCTTCATGCGGCGGGGATGGGTGAACGCCTCGACGCCGCGTACGCCGGCCCTGTCGGGGTCGGCCGTCCGGCGAACCGCCGGTGTCGGTGACGGGACGGTGGGGGCGGGGGTGAGAGAATACGCTTAACGGTCAAACCGGGCATGGGATCTGCTCGCGTGCCGCGGGCGGTCACCGCGCCGGTCCCGGCCGCCGTCCCGAACGGCAAGGGCTGATCACCATGACGGGTGTCGCGCTCCTGGGTGTGCTGCTGGCCTCGGCCGGTGGCCTGGCCTATGCCCGTCGACGGTTCCCGGTGGCGTTCTGGCTGCTGTTCGGGCTGCCGCTGGCCTGGGGGCGGTTCCTGTCGACCTACGGTTCCACGATGGCGGCATGCGGGCTGGCCGTACCGCCGTCGTGGGCGCGGGCGTTGGCGGGGCGTGCGGCGGGGCGCAGGGAGGTGCGGCCGGTGCCGCCGAGGATCCGCCGGGTGGGCGGTTCGCTGACCGGCATGCGGGTGCGGCTGCGCCTGCCGGGCGGGCTGGAGCCGGCCGATGTGGCCGCGGCGTCCAACCGGTTGCGCCACGCGTGGGGCGTGCACGCGGTGCACGTGGTCGAGCTCGGCCCCGGGGTGGTCGAGTTGCGGATGACCGGCTACGACGTGCTCCGCGACGTACGGATGCCGCGCCGCCTGCCGTCCGGCCCGATGGTGGTGCCGGTGGCGCTGCGGGACGACGGGACCGCCTTCGTGCGGAACTACCGGGAGATCCCGCACGCGCTCACCCTCGGGGCGAACCAGTCGGGCAAGTCGGTGTACCAGCGCAACCTGATCATGAACCTGGCCCGGTTGCCCGTGGCCCTGGTCGGGATCGACTGCAAGGGCGGGGTGGAGCAGATCCCGTACGCGTCCCGGCTGTCGGCCCTGGCGACCGACCGGGAGCAGGCGGCGGAGCTGCTGGACGCGCTGGTGGGGGAGATGGAGCACCGGTTCGCGGTGCTCAAGGAGTGCCAGCGCACGGCGCTGGACGCCCCGGAGGAGGAGGTGGCCTCCGACATCTGGGGGCTGCCCGCGTACGTGCGGCCGGTGCCCGTCGTGGTGCTGGTCGACGAGGTCGCCGAACTGTTCCTCAGCACGACGAAGAAGGACGAGGAACGCCGGGACCGCATGGTGGCGAACCTGATCCGGCTGGCGCAGCGGGCCCGCGCGGTCGGCATCTACCTGGAGATCTGCGGGCAGCGCTTCGGGGTGGAGCTCGGCAAGGGCGCCGCGACGCTCCGGTCCCAGCTCTCCGGTCGCGTCGTGCACCGCGTCAACAAGCAGACCGCCGAGGTGGGCCTGGGCGACATCTCGTCCGAGGCGATGGCCGCCGCGACCGCCATCGCCCCGGACCGGGTGGGGGTCGCGGTGGCGGGCGACGCCTCAGGGGGCTGGTCCCACATCCGCACCCCGCTGGTGTCGATCGCCGAGACCGCGGCCGTGTGCCGTGCCCACGCCCATCTGGTGCCCGACCTGCCGGCCCTGGACCGGTACCGCCCCTCCGCCGCGGGCGAGGAGGACGGACCGGCGGAGCCCGGGTCCTTCCCCCGGCCCCGCTCGGGCCCCGAGTGAGGACCGGTAGCCTCGCGGGGTCGTTCGCCGGTGCGGAGGAGGGGATCGTGATGGCAGCAGCGGGGTTTCCGCTGATCGAGCCGTACGCGTCGGGGCTGCTCGACGTCGGGGACGGGCAGCGCGTCTACTGGGAGACCAGCGGGAACCCGGACGGCAAGCCGGTCCTGTGCGTGCACGGGGGACCGGGCTCCGGGGGGAAGCGGGGCAGCAAGAAGACCTTCGATCCCGAGGTCTACCGGATCGTGCTGTTCGACCAGCGGGGGTGCGGGCAGAGCCTGCCGCACGCCTCGGACCCGGCGGTGTCGCTCGAGCACAACACGACCGAGCACCTGATCGCCGACATGGAGCGGCTGCGCGAGCACCTGGGCGTCGACCGGTGGATGCTGTACGGCGGTTCGTGGGGCTCGACGCTGATCCTGGCGTACGCGCAGCGGTACCCGGAGCGGGTGTCGGAGATCGTGATCGTCGGGGTCACCACGACCCGGCGGGAGGAGATCGACTGGCTCTACCGCGGCGTGGCCCGGCTGGTGCCGGGGCCGTGGGAGACGTTCCGGGACGGGGTGCCGCCCGGTGAGCGGGACGGGAACCTGCCGGCCGCGTACGACCGGCTGCTGAACGGCCCGGACGCCGCGGCGCGGGAGAAGGCCGTACGCGACTGGGTCACCTGGGAGGACGCGGTCATCGCCCATGAGACCAACGGCAAGCCGGGGGCCTACGGTGACCGGCCGGACGACGACCTGGTCGCCTTCGTGCGGATCTGCGCGCACTACTTCGCCAACGGCGCCTGGCTGGAGGAGGGGCAGTTGCTGCGGGACGCGCACCGGCTCGCCGGGATACCGGGGGTGCTGATCCACGGGCGTCTCGACCTGGGCAGTCCGCTGACGACCGCGTGGGAGCTGGCGAAGGCGTGGCCCGACGCGGAGCTCCAGGTGATCGACGACTCCGGTCACACGGGCAGCCCCACCATGGGGGAGGCGGTCGTGGCGGCGGCGCGGCGCTTCGGCACGCGCTGACGCGGACGGTCACTCGCCGCGGGGCCGCTCACTTGCCGCGGGGACGGGGCGGGACGATGTCGAGCACGGCCATCATGCCCATGTCCTCGTGGTTGAGGATGTGGCAGTGCAGCACCGTCCGGCCGGTGAAGTCCGTGAAGGGGATGCGGATCACGACCCTGCCGCGGGCGGGCACGTTGACCGTGTCGAACCAGCGGTGGTCCGGGTCGCCGGCCTTCCCGTTGGTGCTCATCAGCTGGAACTGGTTGGTGTGGACGTGGAAGGAGTGCTCCTCGTCGCTGTCGTTGCGGACGGTCCACTCCTCGACGGTGCCGAGGACGGAGGTGAAGTCCACCCGGTCCGGCGCGTAGGTCCGGCCGTTGACGTAGAACACGTCGCCCGCCGCGTTCTCGGTGAACACCACCGTCTTGCGGTCCGCGACCGTGGCGTGCGCCAGGTCCTCGTTGGGCGCGAAGTCCGTCGGGATCCGCGCCGGGGTCACGGGGGCGCCGCCGGTCACGACGGTGGCCAGGTCGGTGCGGGGGAACCGGTTGCCGGCCTTGCCGGTGTCGTAGGCGAGGGTCTCCAGCGTCGTGGTGCCGGGCCGGCTGCCGCCCTGCACCAGGACGTCGAACCGGGCGCCGGCGGCGATGACCAGCGTGTCCGCGGCGTAGACCCTGCGGACCGGGTAGCCGTCCTGCGCGATCACGTGGAAGCGGCTGCCCTTCAGGTGCAGGCGGTAGTAGATGTTGGCGCCGATGTTGGCCAGCCGCCACAACTGGGTCTCGCCGGGCCGGAGGCCGATCACCGGGTTCTGCTGCCCGTTGACGGTGCGGTTGGTGCGCGTCCCGATCTTCAGTTTATGGGTCCTGATCGCGTCGCCGTGGATCTGGAAGTCCTTGAGCGCGACGACGTGCTCGGTGATCCCGCGCAGGGACGGGGGCAGGTACCGCCGCAGGCCGTCCACGACGATGACGCCCGACTCCCCGCCCGCGACCTGGGCGGCGGACATCATGTCGGCGTGCGAGTGGTACCAGTAGGTGCCGGGCGTGATGGTGCGCGGCAGCCGGTAGGTGTAGTGGTGGCTCCGGCCGTACGTGATGGCGATGAAGATGTCGTCCGCGGGGCTGCGCGGTGAGACGTGGAGCCCGTGCACGTGGACGTTGGTGTCCTCGCGCACCCGGTTGGTCATGGTGAGGTCGATGCGGTCGCCGGGCCGTACGCGCAGCGTCGGCGGCATGTACCTCCCGTTGTAGGTGAGGGCGTACAGCCGGTGGTCGCCGACCCGGACCTTGCGGCGCTCGACGACGATGGCCGCCTTGAGGACCCCGTCGCGGCTGACCAGTTCCGGGGGGTCCTGCAGCCGTGGGCCGGGTCCCGCCGGGGGCGCCTGCCGGTCCTGCGGGGCGGGCCGGTCCGGGGCGTGGGGGTGCCCGGACGGGGCGTGCCCCGCGCAGCCGGCGAGCCAGGCGGCGGCGAGGAGCAGTGCGGCGACCAGCCGGGTCAGCGGGGTCCGGGCGCGGGACCGGGTCACATCTCTCCCCTGGGGAAGCGGTGCGGCCGGGCGGGGACGTCCGGGCGCGGGGCGCGACGGGCAGCGGGGGTCCGTCAGCCGGAGCGTAGGAAGCGGACGGCCGCCTCCCGGCGCGCCACGCACCGGGGAGGTGCGGCATCCGCCCGAACGGCGCCGTGGTGGCCACCCGGGCGGCGGCGGCGCCGGCGGGGAGGACCGGTCCGCCGAGGTTGGCCGAAAGTCGTGCCGTAACGATTCCGCGCCCGCCGGGCCCGGGTTGTGGTGGCCGGGACGCGGGCGGGCGGTCAGCGGCGGCGGTTGTGGAGGTTTGTCGACAGATCGTCACGCTTGCGAGCGAAAGGGATCAAGGTCCGGCTTGTCCGTCGTGGTGCTGGGCAACTCTGCTTGCGGCGACGTCGCAGAGCCGGCGGAGCGGTCGGCCGGCCGCACCGCGCACCTCGTATCCACTCCTCGGAGGGAAACACATGGCAAGCATCCGTACCGCCCGAGTCGTGTCCGCCCTGGCCGCGCTGCCGCTCGTGGCGGCGCTGTTCGCCGGCACGGCGGTGGCCGACAACGGCGCCGTGGCGGGTGGCACGTCCAACGCGACCGTGGTGAGCAACAGCGGCGGCAACGTGGGCCGCGACAACTTCGGGACGGTGACGACGACGCAGCAGGCGGCGACCGGGGCGGGGGCCTCGAACCAGAACAGCACGGCCAGTGTGGTGGGTTCGGCCTTCACCACCATCAACCAGCCGACGCTCAGCATCCACTTCGGCCCCATGGGGTGAGCGGGCCGGTCCGCCGCCGGGGCGGGCCGGGGGGCTGAAGGGTCGACTGCGCGACGGCAACCTCACTGCCGTCGCGCAGTCACGTCCGGCGTTGTCCACAGCCTGTGGACAACGCCTTCCGTCCGGGCGTCTTGACAGCGGTGCCGCTTCCTCGCCAATCTGACGATCAGTCAGAAACTGGGGGCGGTGGCGGCGACGATGACGACCGACGACCTGTACGAGCGGCTGGTGACGTACGAGGGGCGCCCCGCCGCCGTCGCGGGCGAGGGCAAGGACCCCGTGAACCGGCCTATGATCAGGCACTGGTGCGAGGCGCTGGGCCATCCCGTCCCGCAGGACGGCACGGCACCCGCCCCCATGCTCCAGGTGTGGACCATGCGCGGGCTCCCCGGGCCGGGAGACGTCGCCGTGGCCGGCCGCGCCGGCGCCTACGACGAACTGCTCGCGCTGCTCGACGAGGCCGGCTGCACCGCGGTCGTCGCCACCGACTGCGAGCAGGAGTACCTGCGGCCGCTGCGCCCCGGCGAGCGGATCACCTTCGACGCGGTGATCGAATCCGTGTCGCCGCGCAAGACCACCCGCCTCGGCAGCGGCCACTTCGTCACCACGCGCATGGACGTCAGGGCGGACGGCGAACTCGCCGGCCGCCACCGCTTCCGCATCCTCAAGTACGCACCCGCGCCGGCGCCGGGCGGGCGGCCGCGACGGCCCCGCCCGGTCGTCAACCGGGACAACGCCGGGTACTGGGAGGGCGTCGGGCGGCACGAGTTGCTCATCCAACGCTGCTCCTCCTGCGGAACCCTGAGGCTGCCGTGGCTCCCCGGCTGCAACAGCTGCGGCTCCGACGCCTGGGACACGGTACCGGCCTGCGGGCGCGGCACCGTCTTCAGCCGCGTCGTCGTGCACCACCCGCCGTTCCCCGCCTTCGACCCGCCGTACGCGGTCGCCCTGGTCGAACTGGCCGAAGGGGTCCGCCTGCTCGGCGGCGTGGTCGGCGTGCCGTACGAGAAGGTGCGCATCGGCATGCCGGTGACGCTCGAATTCCGGCAGGCCGACGGGGAGCCGGCCGTGCCCGTCTTCCGCGCGGAGGTGTGAGATGACCGGACCGGGGGCGCGGGCGGGCGACGTCCTGCCGGAGCTTCGGATCCCCGTCACGCGGACGCTGGTCGTCGCCGGGGCGATCGCCACCCGCGACTTCCAGGACGTGCACCACGACCCCGACGCGGCGCGGGCCAAGGGCTCGCCGGACGTCTTCCTGAACATCCTCACCACGGGCGGGCTCGTCGGCCGGTACCTCGCCGGGCACTTCGGTCCTTCGGCGGTGCTCCGCTCACTGCGCGTACGGCTGGGCGCACCGGCGCACCCCGGCGACGAGCTGGTGCTCACCGGGAGCGTCACGGCGGTACGCGGCACGGAGGCGACGGTCGAGGTCATCGGCGCGGTCGGGCGGGGGCGGCACGTCACGGGCACCGCGGTGCTGGAGGTGGGGGGCGGATGAGCGTACGCCGGCGCGACGGCCTGGGCGGACGGGCCGCGATCGCGGGGATCGGCGCGACGGAGTTCTCCAAGGACTCCGGGCGCAGCGAACTGAAGCTCGCCGTGGAGGCCGTGCGCGCGGCGGTCGAGGACGCCGGGCTGACGCCGGACGACGTCGACGGCATGGTCACCTTCACGATGGACACCAGCCCGGAGATCACCGTCGCCCAGGCGGCCGGCATCGGTGAACTCGGCTTCTTCTCCCGGATCCACTACGGGGGCGGGGCGGCCTGCGCCACCGTGCAGCAGGCCGCGATGGCCGTCGCGACCGGCGTCGCGGACGTCGTCGTCTGCTACCGGGCCTTCAACGAGCGCTCGGGCCGCCGCTTCGGCTCCGGCGTCCAGCAGCGCGAACCCTCGGCGGAGGGCGCGGCGCTCGGCGTCAACCTGCCGTCCGGGCTGCTCACCCCCGCGTCCTGGGTCGCCATGTCGGCACAGCGCTATCTCCACACGTACGGGCTCGAACCAGAGGTTTTCGGTCATGTCGCCGTCGCCGGGCGCCGGCACGCCGCGACCAACCCGGCCGCGTACTTCCACCGCCGGCCCATCACCCTGGCCGACCACGCCGCGTCGCGGTGGATCGTCGAGCCGCTGCGCCTGCTCGACTGCTGCCAGGAGACCGACGGGGGTCAGGCCCTGGTCGTCACCTCCGCCGAGCGCGCCCGGGACCTGCGGCACCCGCCCGCGGTGATCAGGGCGGCCGCCCAGGGCGCGGGGCGCGGCCAGGAGCAGATGACCGGCTACTACCGGCCGGACCAGGACCTGTGCGGGCTCCCCGAGTCGGCGGTCGTGGCCCGCCAGTTGTGGCGGACCTCCGGCCTACGGCCGCAGGACGTCGACACCGCCGTGCTCTACGACCACTTCACCCCCTTCGTCCTGATGCAGCTGGAGGAGTACGGATTCTGCGGGCGCGGAGAGGCGGCCGCCTTCGCCGCCGACGGCGGTCTGGAACGGGGCGGGAGGCTGCCCGTCAACACCCACGGCGGGCAGCTCGGCGAGGCGTACCTGCACGGCATGAACGGCATCGCCGAGGCGGTGCGGCAGGTGCGCGGCACCAGCGTCAACCAGGTCCCCGGCGCGGCCCACGTCCTCGTCACGGCCGGTACGGGGGTGCCGACCTCGGGACTGCTGCTGGGCGCGGCGGACTGAGCCGGCCCCGGCACCGGCGGCCCATCCGGGGCCGGGCGTTGCTGCGTACGGCTGACAGCGGGGCGTGGCTGCCCCGTTCGCGGGCAGCCGCCTGCGTTCACTCGACCCATGCGCGAACACAAGCCGATCATCCGACACGGGGCGATCGTGGCGATGGTGCTGGCCTGCCTCCTGGCCGGTCCCACCGCGGCCGAGGCCGTCGTGCCGCGTCCCGCCGCGCCGGTCGCCAAGCCGGCCTCGGTGACGGCTGCCACGCCGGGCGCGGTCCGGACGTACCTGCCCGCCCGGCCCGCCCGGGCGCCCGGTGACGGCGGTGACGACGACCCGTTCGGCTTCGCCGACACGGGTCTCCTCGACGGCCTGGACCTCCCCTACGGCCTCGGCGGTGAGGAACGCGCCCCGTCCGGGGCCGGCCCGGCCCGCGTCTACCGCGGCTACGGCTTCGACACCTGCCGCACGCCGCCGCTGTCCACGATGCGGGCCTGGCTGCGCTCCAAGTACCGCGCCGTCGGCGTCTACTACGGCGGCCGCGCCCGTGCCTGCAGCACCCAGCGGCACCTCAACCGCACCTGGGTGCGCTCGGTGCACCGCATGGGCTGGCGCATCCTGCCGATCTACGTCGGCTCGCAGTCGCCCTGCGTACGCGGCAGACATCTGCGCAACCACCGGATGAGCACCGACGACCCCTGGGGCCAGGGCGCGAGCGAGGGCTGGGACGCCGTGCGCAGGGCCGCCGCCCTCGGCTTCGAGGAGGGCAGCGCGCTCTACCTCGACATGGAGGCGTACAACGTCAAGCGGTCCCGCTGCGCCGACCAGACCCTCGACTTCATCCGGGCCTGGGACCGCGAGGTCGACGACGCCGGCTACCTGCCGGGCCTCTACAGCAGTTCGGAGTCCGGCATCCGGCACGTCGAGCGGGCCCGCCGGGAGGGCTACGACGACCTGCCGCGCGCCGTCTGGTTCGCCCGCTGGCAGGGCAAGCCCGCGGTGCGCGGCGAACCCGTCCTCGGCCGGGACGCCTGGCATCCGCACGGGCGCATCCACCAGTACTCGGGCAGCGTGCGCGAGAAGCACGGCGGCCGGCGGCTGGCGATCGACCGCAACCGGCTGGACGGGCCGGTGGCCGTCGTCGGATGACGCGGCGGGCGGCCGCGAGGACGCCGCCCCTGCGGGGCGACCCGTAGGGGCGGCGGGTGCCGCCTCAGCCCTCCGGAGGTGGGGCGGGCCCCCGCCCTACGACTTCAGGGTGACCCCGCTTCGGCACCTGCGGCGGATCCCCCGCACCCGGACCGGCTCCTAGCGTGGAGCCATGACGACGCCCGTGTGCACCAGCGCCTCGCAGGCCCAGTTCACCCGCTACGTCCGGGCCAAGGGCCCGGCGCTGCTGCGGACCGCGCGCTCGCTCACCGCCAACCCCTGCGACGCCGAGGACCTGCTGCAGACCGCCCTGACCAAGACCTACCTGGCGTGGGACCGGATAGACGACCACCGGGCGCTGGACGGCTACGTGCGCCGCACGCTGGTCAACACCCGCACCTCGCAGTGGCGCAGGCGCCGCGTGGAGGAGTACGCCACCGACGAGCTCCCCGAGCCGCACGGCCACGCCGTGACCGGCCCCGACGAGGCCGAGCAGCAGGCCCAGCGCGACGCGTTGCTGCGCGCGATCGCCCGGCTGCCGGCCCGCCAGCGGGCGATGGTCGTCCTCAGGTACTACGAGGACATGAGCGAGGTGCAGACCGCCGAGGCGCTCGGGGTGTCGGTCGGCACGGTCAAGAGCGCGGTGTCGCGCGCCCTGGGCAAACTCCGCGAGGACCCCGAATTGCGCCTGGGGTAGTGACATACCGCTCGGTATGCCAGCAGAATCTCAGCACCCACCTACCCACGCGTAGCCGCTTCAACGAGGAGGCGCCCGGTGCTGAGCACAATGCAGGATGTTCCCCTGCTGGTGTCACGGATCCTGACCCACGGCTCGACCGTGCACGGCCGGTCGCAGGTCACGACCTGGACCGGCGAAGGCGAGCCGCAGCGCCGCTCGTTCGCCGAGATCGGGGCCCGCGCCGCCCGCCTCGCGCACGCGCTGCGCGACGAGCTCGGCGTCCAGCGCGACGACCGCGTAGCGACCCTGATGTGGAACAACGCGGAGCACGTCGAGGCGTACTTCGCGATCCCCTCCATGGGCGCGATCCTCCACACGCTCAACCTCCGGCTCCCCGCCGAGCAGCTGGTCTTCATCGCCAACCACGCCGCCGACCGCGTGGTCCTGGTCAACGGCACCTTGATACCGCTGCTGGCACCGCTGCTGCCGGCCATGGAGTCGGTCGAGCACGTGGTCGTCGTCGGCCCCGGCGACACCTCGCCGCTGGAGGGCTGCCGTCCCGCCCTGCACACGTACGAGTCCCTCATCGAGGGCCGCCCGGACCGCTACGACTGGCCCGAGCTGGACGAGCGTTCCGCGGCCGCCATGTGCTACACCTCCGGCACCACCGGCGACCCCAAGGGCGTGCTGTTCTCGCACCGTTCGATCTACCTGCACTCCCTGCAGGTCAACATGGCCGAGTCGATGGGCCTGACCGACGCCGACACCACCCTGGTCGTCGTGCCCCAGTTCCACGTCAACGCCTGGGGCCTGCCGCACGCCACCTTCATGACCGGCATCAACATGCTGATGCCGGACCGCTTCCTGCAGCCCGGCCCGCTCGCCGAGATGATCGAGGGCGAGCGTCCCACGCACGCCGCCGCCGTCCCCACCATCTGGCAGGGCCTGCTCGCCGAACTCGCCGCCAAGCCCCGTGACATCACCAGCATGCGGCACGTCACCATCGGCGGCTCCGCCTGCCCGCCCTCCCTGATGGAGGCGTACGACAAGCTCGGCGTCCGCCTCCTCCACGCGTGGGGGATGACCGAGACCTCCCCGCTGGGCACCATGGCCCACCCGCCGGCCGGCCTCACCGAGGAGGAGGAGTGGCCGTACCGGATCACCCAGGGCCGCTTCCCCGCCTCCGTGGAGGCCCGGCTGGTCGGCCCGTCCGGCGAGGTGCTGCCCTGGGACGGCGAGTCCGCGGGCGAACTGGAGGTCCGCGGGCCGTGGATCGCCGCGGCCTACTACGGCGGCGCCGACGCCGAAGCGCTCCTCCCCGAGGACAAGTTCAGCCCCGACGGCTGGCTGCGCACCGGCGATGTCGGCACCATCACCCACGACGGCTACCTGACGCTGACCGACCGCGCCAAGGACGTCATCAAGTCGGGCGGCGAGTGGATCTCCTCGGTCGAGCTGGAGAACGCCATCATGGCCCACCCGGCCGTCGCCGAGGCCGCGGTGGTGGCCGTACCCGACGAGCGCTGGGGCGAGCGGCCGCTCGCCACGGTCGTCCTCAAGGACGGCACCACGGTCGGCTACGAGGAACTGCGCGCCTTCCTCGGCGAGAGCGTCGCCCGCTGGCAGCTGCCCGAGCGCTGGGCCGTCATCCCGGCGGTGCCGAAGACCTCGGTCGGCAAGTTCGACAAGAAGGTGATCCGCCGCCAGTACGCGGCGGGAGAACTGGACGTCACCAAGCTCGTCTGACGACGCCCCACGCGTGCGCCGGGCCCCGGGGGGCGCACCCCCGGGGCCCGGCGCACGTCGTGCGGTGGGCCCTCAGGAGCCGATCTTTCCCAGCATGTCGACGATGCGCCCCTGGACGTCCGTGCTGGTCGACCGCTCCGCGAGGAAGAGGACCGTCTCGCCGGACGCCAGCCGCGGCAGCTCCGCAGGGTCGATGTCGACCGCGGTGTAGACGACCATCGGCGTGCGTTCCAGCCTGCCGTTCGCCCGCAGCCAGTCGATGATGCCCTGGCGCCTGCGGCGGATGAGCATCAGGTCCATCACCACGAGGTTGGGGTGCATCTGCGCGGCGAGCGTCATCGCGTCCGCCTCCGACTGGGCGTGCGCGACGTGCATCCCGCGCCGTTCCAGCGTGGCGGTGAAGGCCTGGGCGATCGGCGTGTGGGCCTCGATCAGCAGCACCCGCGGCGGGTGCTGCTCGCTGTCGCGCGGGGCCAGCGCCTTGAGCAGCACGGCGGGATCGGCTCCGTACGCGGCCTCGCGGGTGGCCTGGCCGAGCCCGGCCGTGACGAGGACGGGCACCTCGGCCTGCGCCGCAGCCTGGCGCAGCGACTGCAGCGCCGTACGGGTGATCGGCCCGGTCAGCGGGTCCACGAAGAGCGCGGCGGGCGGATCGGAGACCTGGGCGTCGACCTCCTCGCGCGAGCGGACGATGACCGGGCGGTAGCCGCGGTCCGTCAGCGCCTGGCGGGTGGAGACGTCCGGCTCCGGCCAGACCAGCAGCCGGCGCGGCTCGTCCAGCACGGCCCCGGGCTCGGGGCCGGTCTCCTCCGTGACGTCGACGGCGCCGTTGGGGCCGTCGAGCGGCTCGGGACCCTCGGTGGCCTCCGTGGGAGCGCCTATGGCGTACGCCCGGCCGGGGGTCTCCGTGCCGTTCACGGCCGCGGGTGCCACGGCCTTGGGTGCATCGGGTTCCGCGGGGGTGGCGAGCTTGCGCCGGCGCCCGGAGCCGCTCGACGGCTGGGCGACCTGCTCGTTGATCTGCTGGGCGAAGGCGACGCCCTGGCCGAGGGTGCGCACGCTGATGGCCCGGCCCTGCGTACCGCCGTCGCTCGGCATGGACGACGGCTGGGGCTGCACCGGCGCCGGTGCCGGTGCCTGCGGCGGGACCATGGGCTGCGGCTGCGGCGGCACCACGGGCTGTGGCTCCGGAGAGCGCTGCGTCTGCTCGGGGATCATCGGCGGCTCGACGGCCGGCGGTTCCGGCAGCGGCGCCGGGGTGGGCGGGGGAAGCCGCCGCGGGTCGACGATCGCCGACGGGCGCGGGGTGCTCTCCACGATGCCGCGCGGGCGCCGGGCCGAGCCCTGGGCCTCCGGCCACTCGGTCGCCGGGGTGGCGGGGACCGAAGGGGCGGCCGGCAGCGCCGGGAGCTCCGGCGTCGCCCGGGCCTCCGCGGTGGGGGCCCGTCGCGCACGGCGGCCGTTGCCCGGCGCGTCCTGCTCCGGCG
>NZ_JARAVL010000079.1:0-12309 GCF_033792725.1 Streptomyces sp. PA03-5A
CGCCGTGGTCGTAGCCGCCGCCCCAGCCACCGCCGTAGCCGTGGTCGTAGCCGCCGCCCCAGCCGCCGCCGCGGTCGTAACCGCCGCCGCCGTAACCGCCGCCGCCGTAGCCGCCGCCGCCGTGGCCGCCGCCGCCGCCGTGGCCACCGCCACCGCCACCGCCACCGCCGTGTTCGGCGTAGCTGACTGCTGAGGCTGGTGAGCTCGTCGGTGCCGCGACGGCCGCTGAGGCCGCACCCCCAAGGGCGAGCGCGAGGCCTGCCATTGCGGCGAGGGGCCACTTGGAAATACGCATGAGAACTCTCCTAGCCCGGTCGGTTCCTGGGCGTGGACGAGGTTCAAAGGCCGCTGCGCCGGACGGTAAGAGCGGCGCCCCACCGATCTGCGGGTTGTGAGGTCCCGCAGTCAAGTAGGTGATGTTCGAAATGTTGCCTTTGCCACTATTTGTCCACGCTCCCCACGCTGCGACTGTCAGGTCGTGACGTCAAGGAGCGAGCCTGGTAGTGCCACTACCAGGCTCAGGGGGAGGGGGTGCCGAGGGCGGGGACGTCAGTCGCTCGGCGAGTCGTCGTCGAAGGGCTCGTCACTCCACCGGAACCAGGCCCGGTCGTCCTCGATGTGCAGCAGGAACTCGGCCACGGGCCCCGAGGGCGAGCGCAGCGACACCGCATGCCGGACCTCGTCGTAGGCCGCCTCCCACGCGGCCCAGGGCTCGTCCTCCTCGGCCGGCGCGGTCATCGCCGTCTCCATCAGGGCGAGCTCGCGCGCGAACAGCGGCCGGACCCGGTCGAACGCCGCTGCGGGCTCGAACCGCCCCGACAACCACGGGAAGTCGGCCTCCTCGACCGTGATGTCCCCGACGGGTTCCCCGTCGCTCAGCACCCGCCAGATCCCGCCCACGAACCCCATCGTGTGCTCACCGGCCCTCAGTGGCCTCGGCGCCCGCCTGCTGCGGCTCCTCGTGCAGCGCCGAGTCGGCCGCGCCCCGGGTGAAGCCCGTGAAGGCCACGCGCAGCCCCGCGCGTTCGGGCGAGCAGCAGAAGGGCCCCGCGGTGGCGGCGGCGTCCGGGGACAGCGGCGCCAGCCGGACCAGCCGCCAGGGACCGTCGTCGCGGCGGGCACGGATCGTGAGGGCGTCACCGGAACGGCTGGCGCGCACGGTCACCGCGTGCCCGGCCCAGTCGGGCACCGGCGCGAGCGACCAGTCGGACACCCCGCGGGTGACCACCGCGCCGAGGTGCGGCACGCCGTCGGACATCTCGATCCCGGCCTTGACCCAGTTCTCGGCGTCGACGCGGATCATGAGCCCCGCCTGGTCGTACAGCGTGTCGAAGTCCGCGCGGAAGGTCACCTCCATCGACGTGTCCCCCGGGAAGGCGGTGAGCAGGGCGTGCCCGTCGTCGCGCACGAAGCCGTAACCGGTGGTGCGCCAGAAGTCGCTGCGGTCACGGGTGGTGACGAGCATCCCGGAAACGTCCGCCGTGGCCTCCTGCGGGGTGTTGAGCCACGTGGCCTCGTCCCAGTCGATCGGGCGCTGCTCGTTCATGGACCGTCCTTCCGGTCGGGCGGGCCTCTGGGCAGGGTGCGTCGGGGCCGCCGGTCGCGCGGGCGGCCCCAGCGTAGATCAGCGCTCCGACAGCGGGACACGGCCGGGGGTGACGGGGCGCGAGGGCGGGTCATTCCCGCTCGGGGCCGAAGGGCGGCACCTTCGTGGCGGGACCGGGTTCCGGGCCGCCCGACAGGGCCGAGGGCCGGTCGACCGCCCGTGGCTCGTACGACAGGCCGAGACCCAGCGGCTCCCTCCGTACGGTGATCAACGCCGCGTCGTCGCCGAGTCGGCCCCCGCAGTACAGGAGAAGGTCCTCGCGTACGTGCCGCACCAGGTCCTCCGGGGTCTGTTGACCCGGCCACGACGCGATGCGCTCGGCGAGGGGGTAGAAACGGCCGGAGGCGTCACGGGCCTCGGTGACCCCGTCGGTGTAGAGCAGCAGCATGTCGCCGGGTGCGAAGGGGAAGGTGTCCACGCCCGGGTGCGAGGGCTGCAGCAGCCCCAGGCCGATGGGCGGCGCGGGCTGCGTCGGGTCGAGGGGCGCGAGGCCGTCGGCGGCCAGCCGGTACGGGGACGGGTGGCCGCAGTTGAGGATGCGGACTTCCGGACGGTCGTCGGGGAAGTCGACGAGGATCGCGGTGATGAACGACTCGACCGCCGTGTCCTCCTCCAGGCCGTCGGCGCAGCCCTGCGCCGCCTTCCAGGACACCGTCGCCTCCAGGTGCGCGTACATCGCGGGCAGCGGCGGGGCCCGGTAGGCGACGCTGCGGAACGCCCCGAGCAGCAGTGAGGCGTCGCCGATCGCCGGCAGGCCCTTGCCGCGGACGTCCCCGATGAGCAGCCGGGTGCCGCCGGGCGTGCGCACCGCCGCGTACAGGTCGCCGCCGATCCGGGCCTGGTCCTCGGCGGCCTGGTAGTCGAAGGCGATCCGCAGCGGGCCGATGCGCTCCGGCAGGGGCTGCAGGACGACCTGCTGCGCGGCCTCCGCCACCGAGCGCACCTGTTGCAGCTCGGCCTGGTGCCGTTCGCGCAGCCGGCAGAAGAGCACGGTGAGGGCCGAGACGAGGACGAGCGCGATGATCTCGCTCTGCCGGTACGACGTGGTGATGGTGCCGTCGGCCACCGACACCACGGTGAGCGACGCCACCGCCAGGGCCCCGATGAGGGCGGTGAGCCGGAGCCCGCCGAACGACGCGGTCAGTGCCGGTGCCACCACCAGGAGCGGTCCCAGGTGCCCCTCCGTGGGGATCACCAGGTCGCTGATGACGATCGCCACGATCAGCAGCACCGGGACCGCGATCAGGGCAGGGGTCCGCTCGGCTGACCAGTACGTGCCTGCGCGTGGTGCAAAACGCATATCTCTTGCTTACACCCCTCCCGTCGCCCCCGCCCGTGGCGGGACCTCGGCGGGAACGGGGAGGAGCAGCGCCGTCACGTTGTCGTGCCCGCCGGCGTCGAGCGCGTACCCGACCAACGAGCGCGCGCCGTCCAGAAGCCCGCCGCCGGGGGAGCCGGGTGCGGGAGCCAGCCGGGCCCGCAGCGCCTCCGCGCCGGGGAGGTACCGCCACAGCCCGTCGGTGCACAGCAGGAGACGGCCGGGCACCGCCGGCCGGCTGCTGCGCACCCGCGGTACGGGCTCGCCGTTCCCGGCGCCCAGCCAGCCGGTCAGGACGTCGAGTTCGCCGGTGTCGTCCTCGGTCAGCGCGATGGCCAGCCCCTCGTCCGGCAGCCAGTACGCACGGCTGTCACCGATCCACGCACACCACAGGCCGTCCGGACCGGCGACGCCCGCGACGAAGGTGCAGGCCGGTGCCTCGTCCGGTGCCACGGCGAGTGCCGCGACCGCGCGTCCCGCGCGCCCGGTGGCGTCCTCGAGCGCGACCTCCGGTACGGTCCCCGCCCGCAACGCCGAGGCCAGCGCATCCGAGGCGACCTCGGCCGCGAGCAGGGCCGCCCGCTCGGACCGGGGTGACATGGACACCCCGTCGCACACCACCCCGATCGTCCATGCGCCGGCCGTGGTCACGGCCATCGCGTCGGCGTTCACCTCACGTCGCTTCCCCCGGTCGCTGACGCCCGCCGCGCCGCCCGCGGATACCTCCACCCGCGACCGGAACGCCGCCTGGGCGACACCGCAGTCCCAGCAGTAGCCGTCCGGGGCCACCGTCCCACCGCAGCGTTCGCACGTCGGCGTACCGCCCCCCTGTCGTCCGTCCATGACAGGACCCTACGAGGGGCCGTGCGCTACGGGAGGGGCGGGGCGGGACCGAGGTCAGGACGGCACCTGGCGCAGCGGCTCCAGCGCCTTGGTCCAGGCCAGGACCTCGTCGAGGACGACGCCGAGCTCGCCCGCGCGGCGCGGGCCGGGCTCGAAGCGGCTCATGTCGGCGAAGTCGCGGAAGAGGGAGAGCGCCACCTGGGCACGCACGGTGGCCACCCGCAGCTCGGCCATCACCAGCCGCAGGTGCTCCACCGCGCGGCTGCCGCCGACGCTGCCGTACGCGACGAACCCGGCCGCCTTGTTGTTCCACTCGGCGAAGAGGTAGTCGATGGCGTTCTTGAGCGCCCCCGGGATCGAGTGGTTGTACTCGGCCGTCACGAAGACGTAGCCGTCGAAGGAGCCGATCTTCTCCGCCCACGTGAAGGTGTGCGGCCGGCTGTACTGGCCCAGTGACGGCGGCAGCGGTTCGTCGAGCAGCGGGAGGTCGTAGTCGGCGACGTCCACCAGTTCGTACTCGGCGTCGCCGCGCAGCGTGGCCGTCTCGTACACCCACCGGGCGACGGCCTCGCCGAGGCGCCTGGGGCGTGTGCTGCCGAGGATGATGGCGATCCTGGTCATGGCGTTGCTCCTGGACGGTCCTGGTCCGGTGGCCGGGCGGGGCGCCGGAGACGGCGGACCGGCGCGTGAGGCACCTTCCATGCGCGCCCGCCGGTGAACCCGGCGGGGCCGGCGGTTCACCCGATCGCCGTGACGGCGGGGCGTGCCGCGGCTCAGCGGGTCCGGGGCTCCAGGGAGATGCGGACCGTGATGCGCTTGCCCACCGGCTGCCGCTGCACGTCGTAGCCCTCGCACAGGGCCAGGATGATCTCCAGGCCGTGCTGGCCGATCCGTCCCGGCTCGGCGGCGCGGGCCAGAGGCAGGGTGCTGCTGGTGTCCCACACGGACACCAGCAGCGTCGCCGTGTCGACGTCCACCTCGAGGTCGAGCAGACCGGGGCCCGGAGCGTACTTGCAGGTGTTGGTGATCAGCTCGCTGACGACGAGCTGTGCGGTCTCGACCGTCTCCACCGGTACCGGGACGCCGTGCTCGCCCTGGACGCGGGCGAGGAACCCGCCGGTGAAGCGCCGCGCCGCGGAGATCGCCTCCGAGTCGCCCTCGTGCGCGAATCCGGCGTGGATGCACGGCCAGTCGGCCAGGTGGGCGGGGTGGCCGTCCAGCCTCGGTTCCATGGTGGTGCCTTTCGTACTGCTTCCCGGCCGGCCGCGCTCAGGCGCGGCCAGCCGTCCGTCTACCCCGTTTTCCGCGACTGACGCTCATCCGCTTCCGGTCGCGTTCACTGGCGGGGGAGCTTGGTGACGGTGTCCAGGTAGAAGGCGTCGATGCTGTGCACGGCGCGCTCGAAGTCGTCCAGGTTGACCGGCTTGGTGACGTACGCGTTGGCGTGCTGCCGGTAGGCGCCGGTCACGTCGTCGGGCGCCGCGGAGGTGGTGAGGACGACCACCGGGACCGCGCGCAGTTTCTCGTCGTTCTTGAGGATCGTGAGCAGCTCGTGGCCGTTCATCCGCGGCATGTTGAGGTCGAGGACGATCAGGTCGGGGAGCCGGTTGGCCGGGTCGCGCAGGTACTCCAGCGCCGCGAGGCCGTCCTCGACCTGGGTCAGGTTGCGGGCACCGCGCTCGGCGAGGGCGTCCCCGATCAGCATGGCGTCCGCGGGGTCGTCCTCGACCAGCAGCACATCGTGGGGGCGGGCGGGGGCGATCATCATCATTGGCTCCGGGTCCGGTCGGTGCGCCGCGGGGGACGGTGGGGGGTGTCGCTGGTCACCAGGCCGGGCCAGCGGCGGCGGGCGCCCTGGCGGCTGATGTTGCAGGCGCGGCCGATCTGGGGGTATCCGGCACCTGCGGCGGCCGCCTGCTCGGCCGCCTGGTTCTCCAGGTGCTCGACCGCCTGCTGGAGGAGGCTGAGCATGTACAGGTACGCCAGGGCGTCCCCGCGGGCTTCGGTACCGTCGTCGGTGGCCCCGGGGACGGCGAGCGGGCGCAGGGCACGACGGGCAAGGCTCCGGGCGAGGTCGTCGACCGCGCCGATCGCCAGGGCGGCGAGCTCGTCCTCCGGCAGGCGCGGAGCGAAGTGGGTGCCAGGCATGGCCCCCACCTTAGGACCTGCACAATCGCACGACAACAAGTGTTGTCGGTGGCCGATACAGTGGTTCCGTCCTCGGGCATCCGGCGGCGGCGAGCGAAGCGGAGGGCGCACAGCGTGGCAACGGGCGAGACGATCGTGCAGGCGGCCGGCAGGCCGGAGGCGGCGCGCGTGCCCGATGACGCCTCGGGCCCGGGACGGCTGTCGGCGTGGACCACCCGGCGGTGGCTCCGGGTGGGGGTGAGCCTCGCCCTCGCGGTGCTCGCCGCGCTCGGCGCGCTCGGCATCTGGGCGCTGGACCGCAGCTCGGCCCTGACCGACCAGCTGGTCGACGTGCGCTCCCCGGCCCTGGTGAACTCGGTCCGGCTGGAAGCGGCGCTGGTGAACCAGGAGACCGGTGTCCGCGGTTACGGGCTCAGCGGGCAGCGGGAGTTCCTCGACCCGTACACCCAGGGGCTGGCGGACGAGCGGACCGCCCTCGACCGGCTGCGTCCCCTCGTCCAGGGCGACGCGCGGGCCCGCGCCGACCTTGACGCCGTCGTGGACGCGGCCACCGCCTGGCAGGGGCTGATCGCACGGCCCGTCGCCTCCGCCTCGGCCACGCCGGGGGAGCCCGTGCCGCTCGCCACCGAGCGGGCAGACGAGGGCAGGGCCGCCTTCGACCGGGTCCGCGACGCCCTCGGCTCCCAGCAGGAGCACCTGCGGCAGGCCCGCATCACCGCCGGCACCCAGCTCGACGCCGCCGTGCGGCTGCGCAACGTGGTGTTCACCTCCATCGCCGCCGTCATCGTGCTGCTGGCCGTGCTCGTCTTCGAGGGCCTGCGCCGCGGCATCACCAGGCCCCTGGAGCTGCTGGGCACCGAGGTCCGGCACGTGACGCGGGGCCGCTTCGACCACCCCATCACCGTGAACGGCCCGGCCGACCTGCGCCGGCTCGGCGGGGACGTGGAGGGCATGCGGCGCCGGCTCGCGGAGGAGCTCTCCTTCGCCGAGCGGGCCCGGCAGCTCCTCGACGAGCAGTCCGCCGACCTCAAGCGCTCCAACGCCGAGCTGGAGCAGTTCGCCTACGTCGCCTCGCACGACCTGCAGGAGCCGCTGCGGAAGGTGTCGAGCTTCACCCAGCTCCTGCAGCGCCGCTACGGGGACCAGCTGGACGAGCGGGCCGACCAGTACATCGCGTTCGCCGTCGACGGCGCGAACCGCATGCAGACCCTCATCAACGACCTGCTGGCGTTCTCCCGGGTGGGCCGGGTCCACAACCAGCAGGGCACCGTGGACCTCGAGCGGATCGCCGGCGCGACGGAGGAGGCGCTGAGCGTCGCCCTGGAGGAGTCCGGCGCCGAGATCACCCGCGACTTGCTGCCCACCGTCGTCGGCGACACCACGCAACTGGGCATGCTCTGGCAGAACCTGATCTCCAACGCGGTGAAGTTCCGCCACCCCGACCGGGCACCGCGGATCCACGTCGCGGCCCGGCGCGACGGCGACCTGTGGCGGTTCTCCGTCACCGACAACGGCATCGGCATCGACCCCGAGTTCGCCGAGAAGGTCTTCGTGATCTTCCAGCGGCTGCACACCAAGGACGCCTATCCCGGCAACGGGATCGGGCTGGCCATGTGCAAGAAGATCGTCGAGTTCCACGGCGGCACCATCGGCATCGACCCGGAGTACGGCCCCGGTACCCGCATCGCCTTCACCCTCCCCGCACAGCGGCCCGACCCCGGGCAGGAGTCCGGAACCGCGTCCGGAACCGCGTCCGGAACCGCGTCCGCCGCCGCGGACGACGCCGGAGGCACGGGGGAGCCCCGACCGTGACGACACCCCCCACGCCGCTCAACCCTGTCGCGCACCACCGGATCCTGCTCGTCGAGGACGACGCCGGCGACGCCCTGCTGGTGACCGAGATGCTCGCCGACACCTCGCTGCGGTACACGCTCGTCTGGCACAAGACCCTGGCGGACGCCTGCTTCGAGCTGTCCGCGCGGGCCGCCGACTGCGTCCTGCTCGACCTGCACCTGCCCGACGCAGCGGGCCCCGGTGCCGTCGCCGAGATCCAGCGCGCCGACCCGAACACCGCCGTCATCGTGCTGACGGGCCTGGCCGAGGGGCAGGCCGGTTCCGAGGCCCTGGCCACCGGCGCCCAGGACTACCTCGTCAAGGGCAAGGTCGAACCGGAACTCCTGCAGCGCGCCGTGCGCTACGCCGTCCAGCGCAAGCAGGCCGAACGGGCCGGCGCCGACCTGCAGGCCGGAAGGCTGCGCGCACAGGAGAACGCCCGCCTCGAACGGGGCCTGCTGCCGCAGCCCCTGCTGGCCACCCCCGCCGTCACCGCCACCAGCCGCTACCTCCCCGGGCGGGAGAGCGCCCTGCTGGGCGGCGACTTCCTCGACGTGGTGCAGACCGACGACGGGCGCGTCCACGCCGTGATCGGCGACGTCAGCGGCCACGGCCCCGACGCCGCGGCACTCGGCGTCTGCCTGCGCATCGCCTGGCGCGCGCTGACCCTGGGCGGCCACCGCGGCCCGGAACTCCTGCGCCTGCTGGAGCGCATGCTGGTCGCGGAACGTTCGCACCCCGACCTGTTCACCACGTGCACCCTGCTCACCCTGGACTTCGCCGCGTCCAGGGCCACGGTGCACCTGGCCGGGCATCACGAGCCCCTGCTGACCACCGGCGGCGTCACGCGACCGGTCCAGGCGGCCCACGGCGTCGCCCTCGGCATCGCACCGGGTCTTGACCAGTGGCCCGCCACGGCCTTGGACCTGCCGGAGCGGGGGACCCTGACGCTCTACACCGACGGCCTCATCGAAGGCCATGCCGGCCCCGGCGGTGAGCGGCTCGGCGCGGAGGGGCTGCTGCGCCTGCTGGCCCGCACCTCCGTGACGGCGCCCGACGCGCACCTCGACGCGCTGATCGGGCAGGTCCGTGACCTGGACGGGGAACGCCACACGGACGACCTGGCGGTGCTGCGCCTGGACTGGGGCGCGGCGGGTGACGGCGCGGCCGTGCCCGCCGACGGTTCAGCCGGCGCGGCGGTGAACGGCCGGGGCCACTGACTCCAGGCGCTCCAGGAGCAGTCCCTCGCGCGTGGACCAGGGGCAGATCTCCACGCTGTCCACCCCGCACATCTCCATCAGGGTCTCGGCCACCAGCGCCCCCGCCAGCGACTGGCCCGCGCGGTGCCGTGAGATGCCCGGGAGCTTGGCGCGCCCCGCCGGGCCCTTCGCGGCCAGGACGGGCACGATCTGCCGCACCTGCTTCAGCGTCAGCCGGTCCGGGCCCTCGTCGGAGGTGCCGCGGGCGGCCGCGAGCCGCGCCAGCTGGGTGAACGTCTTGGAGGAGGCCAGCACCCGTCCGTCCCGCGGCGCCCGCGGCAGCGCGTCGCCCAGTTCGCCGACCGACGCGCGTAGACGGTCGCGGACCTCGTGCAGCCGCCGCTTGGAGGTGACGGCGTCCACCAGGTCCCAGCGGCGGTTGACGGCGCGGGCTCCGAGGGGGAGCGAGTGGACCGCGTGCGGCTGCTCTCCGGTGCCGGCCGCGATCTCCAGCGTCCCGCCCCCGATGTCCAGCACCAGCAGCGGCCCACCGTCCCGGCCCGCCCACTCGCGGGCGGCCACGTAGGCCAGCCGGGCCTCCTCCTCGCCCGACAGCACCCGCAGCCGCATGCCCGTGGTCCGTGCGACCTGCGCGATGACCTCGTCGCGGTTCGGCGCGTCCCGGATGACGGAGGTGGCGAAGGCGTACACCGAGGGCAGCGAATGCCCGCCGTCGGCCGCCAGGGTCCGCGCCACCGCGTGCTGGACGCTGCGCACCCCCGACCTGTCGAGCCGTCCCGCCGCGTCGAGCGTCTCGTGCAGCCGCAGCCGCACCTTGCGTGCCAGTACCGGTTCCAGCGGCGAGCCGGCCCGTCGTTCCACGATCGTGAGCAGGGCGCTGTGGCACCCGACGTCGAGCACTCCCGTTCTGCGTACCTTCCTCTGCGTCTTCAAGCCCTACCTCCACCCCTCATCGACACCGCACCCTCCTCATTCCCCGGATCGACGGCTGTGCCTCCCCGGAGACGGGCGGGCGCCGTCCTATTCAGGGCCCCGCGGGCGCGCAAGTCAAGATCCTTTGACGAGATCGTTGCGGAGAGCACCCGATCGGTCACGGCCGCGCCGGTACGGCTCCGGGGGCTGGAGCGGCGAATTCCGCGCAGGTGGCGGCTGGTTGCGCCGTCACGGCGCCGTCACGGCGTTCTCACCGCGTTCTCACCGCGTCCTCACCGCGTCCTCACCGTGCCGGCTACGCCAGCTGCGCCAGTGCGGCCGCCGTCAGCGCGGTCACGCCCGCGGGGACGGCGAGCCGGGGATCGGGACGGAACCCGGGGGAGTGGTTCGGCGGCAGGGCCGCCATCTTGGCCGCGGCGCCCGTACCCGGGGTCCGCGCCCACTGCTCCGGGCCGACGCACCCGAGCATCCAGTAGGCGGTGCGCACCCCGGTCGCGCCGTGCAGACCGGCGCCGGCCGGGCCGTACAGCGGGAAGTCCTCGGTGGCCGTGGACGCGGGCCAGACGGCGACGCGGGCGGCGCCGAGGGTCCGCTCGTGAGCGCCCCGCACGGCGGCCGCGGTGCCGGGGTCGGCAAGCGTGGGCTGCGACTGCGCGAGGACCCGGACGGAGGGTTCGCGCGGGCAGCCGGAGGCCGCGCACTCGGCGGCGACGATGCGGTGCACGGCCGCCGTCACACGCTCCAGCGCCTCGTCGCCGAACGCGCGCACCGAGACCTCCAGCGTGGCCGAGGCGGGCACCACGTTGCCCCGGGTGCCGGCGTGGAGCGAGCCCACCGTCAGCACCACCTGCTCGGCCGGACTGGTCTCCCGCGACACCACGGTCTGCAGCCTCAGCACGATCGCGGCCGCGGCGACCACGGGGTCCACCGCCAGGTGCGGGCTGGCCGCGTGGCCGCCCGAGCCGTGCACGACGACCTCGAGCAGCCGGCTGCCCGCCAGCACCGGTCCGTGCGCGTGGGCGACCATCCCGGCCGGCAGCGGCGCGGTGTGCTGGGCCAGGACGACGTCGGGGACCGGGAAGCGGGTGTACAAGCCGTCCTCCAGCATGGCGCGGGCCCCGTCGAGGGTCTCCTCCGCGGGCTGGCCGACCGTCACCAGCGTGCCCGACCAGTGATCGGTGGCGCCGGCGAGCAGCGCCGCCGTACCGCCGAGGCACGCCAGGTGCAGGTCGTGGCCGCACGCGTGCATGACGGGCACCGGGCGGCCCTCGCCGTCGAGGGCGACGGCCTCGCTGGCGTACGGCAGACCGGTGGCCTCCAGGACCGGCAGCGCGTCCAGTTCGGCGCGCAGCATGACCACCGGGCCCGGGCCGTTGCGGAGCAGCAGGTTGCCGAGCATCGCCGCGGGCGGACCGGAGATCCGCCCCTGCTCCGCCTGCTCGGGGTCGTCCAGGCGCACCGCGCTCCACAGGTCGGCGGCCGCGCCGGGCTCGCCGTTGGCGCCCAGGCGCAGCGCGGCACAGGACCAGCAACCCTGCGTTCCGGCCGTCATGACCGGGCCCACGACCGCCTGGTCGCCGAAGGCCCAGGCGGGCAGCAGGCGCACGCCCTCGGGTACCCCGGCCTCGAGCAGCCGCAGGGCGGTCCCGGGGGCCCCGGTGGTCAGGACCACGTCGTAGCCGGCGAGGTCGTCCCAGCCGTCGTCGCCCGTCACGTCCCACCGGACGACCTCCACGGGGCAGCCCGCGCCCTCCAGCTCCGCCGCCTCGCGCAGCGCCTCGGCGCCGGGAGCGCGAGCGCGGCGCAGCCGTTGCGGACCAGGCTCAGCGCGCACCACCGGGCCACCGGGTCGTCGCCCAGCACGGCGACGCGGGTGTCGCGGAAGCGCCGGAACCGGTTCCCGGCCTCCCCGGCGTAGTGGTCGATGTAGTCGACCTGCGCCGCGAAGCGCTCCGCCACCTCGGGAGCCAGTTCGTCGAGGCCGTCGCTGCCCGGGAGGACCTCGCGGGCGAAGCCCCTGGCGTACCGGGCGCCCACCAGCTCACCCACCATGCCCTGCTGCCGCTCGCCCAGGCCCGCGCAGATCTCCTCGACCCGGTTCGTCCCGTTCAGGTGGGGAACGACCAGCGTGGCGAACCGGTAGGCCGATCTGCCCCGCAGATTGAATCCACCGTGGCATCTACGCGTGTCGACCCGTTGCCGTGAAAAAGTCCGCCGGACTCCTCCGGCCGACTTCGGGCATTGCTCCACGAATGTGCGGAAGTCGGTGCGGAGCGGTGCGGGGAAACACGGCGCTTTCGCGCCTGCGCCCTAGTGTCCTGAGTCGTTGATTCGGTTCAGATATCCGGCGAGGCGTTCGAAGATTTCGTCTGCGGTTTTCGTCCAGACGAAGGGCTTGGGGTCGTCGT